>NZ_JBHVHF010000175.1:0-17138 GCF_042800315.1 Streptomyces sp. NPDC057638 | reverse complement strand
AGGGAGAGGAATCCCTCGCGGCGGGCCGCTCCATTGCCGCCGGAATTCCCCGCGCCGCACCGCCACGCCGCACTACCGCGCCGCGCCCCGGCGCACTTCGGCCATTTCCCCGCCCCGCCCCCACAATTCCCTGGCGGAAAATCCCCGGAACGTCCGTCAGAACTCCGCCCGGATCCCGGTGCGGGCACGGGTCCGGGTGCGCCACCGCTTCCTGGTACCGGTGGATATCCAGCGATCCAGCGATATCACGGTACGGAATTGCCGCGTGCCGGTCCGTCACGCCCGCACGCCGGTACCCGGAGCCCCTCCCTGTGCCGGGCCGGGCCCGGGGCGTGGCGGCCGGTCCGCGCGGACGGTGGCCGCTCGGGCCGGGGTCCGGGTGCCTCTGGTGCGGGGAACCCGGGCGCCTCTGGTGCGGAAAAACAGGGCACATTAGTTTGGTGGCGCCCACGGGTCCCACCCGACCGTCCCACTCGATCGTCCGAGCCGATCGTCCGAGCCGATTCCGGAGCGTGCCACCGTGGTCCGTGCCGCCGTCCTGACCGCCATAGGGTCTCCGCTGGAGATCACCGAGATCGCGCTGCCCTCGCCCGGCCCCGGCCGGGTCCGGGTGCGGATCGCCGCCGCCGGTGTCTGCCACTCCGATCTCTCCCTGGCCAACGGCACCCTGAGGCTGCCCGTCCCCGCCGTCCTCGGCCATGAGGCGGCCGGGACCGTCGTCTCCGTGGGGGAGGGGGTCGACGCTCTGCGGCCCGGAGACGGTGTGGTGCTCAACTGGGCGCCCTCCTGCGGCCGGTGCCACCACTGCGGTCTCGGTGAGGTGTGGCTCTGCGCCCAGGCGCTCTCGGGTGCGGCCGGGAAGCACGCCACCACCGCCGACGGCACGGTGCTCCACCCGGGGCTGAACGTCGCCGCGTTCGCCGAGGAGACCGTCGTCGACGCCCGCTGTGTGCTGCCCGCCCCCGAGGGGGTCCCGCTGGCGGAGGCGGCCCTGCTGGGCTGCGCCGTCCTCACCGGATACGGCGCGGTCCACCGCAGTGCCCGGGTCAGGGCCGGGGAGTCGGTCGCCGTCTTCGGCGTGGGCGGGGTCGGGCTCGCGACCGTCCAGGCGGCCCGGATCGCGGGCGCCGCCGCGATCGTCGCGGTCGATGTCTCCCCGGCGAAGGAGGAACTGGCGCGGGCGGCGGGCGCCACGGAGTTCGTGCTCGCCGGGGAGGGGCGCGAGGTGAAGGAGATCCGCGCCCTCACCGGCGGCCAGGGCGTGGACGTGGCGATCGAGTGCGCGGGCCGCGCGGTCGCGATCCGCGCCGCCTGGGACTCCACCCGGCGCGGCGGCCGCACCACCGTCGTCGGCGTCGGCGGCATCAAGGACCAGGTCACCTTTAACGCGCTGGAACTCTTCCACTCCGGCCGCTCCCTCACCGGCTGTGTCTACGGGGACAGCGACCCGGCCCGGGACCTTCCCGTGCTGGCGGAGCACGTCCGCGCGGGGCGGCTGGACCTGGGGGCGCTGGTGACGCGGACGGTGGGTCTCGACGGGATCGAGGGCGCGTTCGAGGCGATGCTGAGGGGTGAGGGGGGACGGGCGCTGGTGCGGTTCTGAACCCGCTGTCCGGGGGCGTGCCGCACGGCGTGGCCCCCGGGCGGGCGAGGGGCCCGCGGAGCCCGTCCGGGCGCCCGGACGGCGCCCCCGTACGCCCTGCCTGCCCTCGCGTACGAGTGCGGTCGGTGGCCCGGTGCCGAGCTGTCCGGGGGCGCGGCGGCACGGTTCGGCGGTGCCCCGGTGCCGGGTTCCCCGGGGTGCGCTGGAGGGACGCGCTCGCTAAGCGCTTGCTCACCCGCGGGGTATGGTGGCTCCGACGCGGAGCGAACACACCTCCGTGAGCAGAGAGGGCGAACGATGACAGCGGCTGACGACACCCCCT
The DNA here is from genome assembly GCF_042800315.1 of Streptomyces sp. NPDC057638. Classification (NCBI taxonomy): domain Bacteria; kingdom Bacillati; phylum Actinomycetota; class Actinomycetes; order Kitasatosporales; family Streptomycetaceae; genus Streptomyces; species Streptomyces sp. NPDC057638. The sequence goes on along the minus strand of NZ_JBHVHF010000175.1, from coordinate 15,213 downwards.
GCGAGGCGTGGGCCGAGGTCGAGCCCGAGGCCGCGCGCAAGCTGCTGGTGGCGGCCGTCGCGGCCTTCGCGGAGCGCGGCTACCACGCGACGACCACCCGGGACATCGCGGGCCGCGCGGGCATGAGCCCCGCCGCCCTCTACATCCACTACAAGACCAAGGAAGAGCTGCTCCACCGCATCAGCCGGATCGGCCACGTCCGGGCACTGGAGGTGCTCTCGACCGCCGCCGAGAGCGGTGGGACACCGGGGGAGCGGCTCGCGGAGGCGGTGCGCTCCTTCGTGCGGTGGCACGCCGGGCGCCATGACACGGCACGCGTGGTGCAGTACGAGCTGGACGCGCTCGCGCCCGAGCACCGGGCGGAGATCGTGGAACTGCGGCGCGCCAGCGACGCCGTGATCCGCGAGATCCTGCGGGAGGGCGTGGAGAGCGGGGAGTTCGACGTACCGGACGTGCCCGGGACGACACTCGCGGTGCTGTCGCTCTGTATCGACGTGGCCCGCTGGTTCAACGTACGGGGGGCCAGGACCCCCGACGAGGTCGGGGCGCTCTACGCGGACCTGGTCCTGCGCATGGTCTCCGCGCCCGCCCTCCGTCAGGCCCCGGTGGCTCAGAAGAAGTAGCGGGAGACGGACTCCGCCACGCAGACCGGCTTCCGGCCGCCCTCGCGTTCCACCGTCACCCGTGTGGTGACCTGGACGCCGCCGCCCGCCTCCGCCACCTCCACCAGCACCGCCGTCGCCCGCAGCCGCGATCCCACGGGTACGGGCGCGGGGAAGCGCACCTTGTTGGTGCCGTAGTTGAGGCCCATCCGCATACCGTCGACCCGGATCACCTGCGGGACCAGCGCGGGCAGCAGCGAGAGCGTGAGGTAGCCGTGGGCGATCGTGGTCCCGAAGGGGCCGTCGGCGGCGCGTTCCGGGTCCACATGGATCCACTGGTGGTCTCCGGTCGCCTCGGCGAAGAGGTCGATCCGCCGCTGGTCGACCTCCAGCCAGTCGCTGGGGCCGAGGGGTTCGCCGATCCCGGCGCGCAGCTCCTGGGCGGAGGTGAAGGTCCTCGGCTCGGCCATGTGCTGATCCCTGTTCCTCGTCGTGGGCCGGTCGGGCCGGTTCGCGGTGCCCGCGCCTGGTCCCCCGCTCATGCCGCTCCCGGTCGGGGCGGTGACGGTCGCCGTCTTCGGGGGGTGCGCCCGTGCTGGGGTGTCCGCCGCGTGGTGGATCCCGCGGGGGTACCCCCGCTCCGCGGCCGCGCGCCCTCACTTTCCAAGCGCTTGCTCAGCATGCGTCGCGGGCGTATGGCTGTCAACGGACGCCGCGCCGGGGTCCGACGCGGGCCCACCAGGACAGGACCTAGGCTTCCCCGAATGCCTCAGTTTCAGGAGCAGTTCCCCGAGCTGACCGTCGGCCAGTTGGCACGGCGTAGCGGCGCCGCGGTCTCGGCGCTGCACTTCTACGAGTCGAAGGGGCTGATCAGCAGCCGTCGTACCAGCGGCAACCAGCGCCGTTACTCCCGCGACACCCTGCGCCGGGTGGCCTTCGTACGGGCCGCGCAGCGCGTGGGTATCCCACTCGCCACGATCGGGGAGGCGCTCGCCGAGCTGCCGGAGGGGCGCACCCCCGACCGGGAGGACTGGGCGCGGCTCTCCCAGCGGTGGCGGAGCGAGCTGGATGAGCGGATCAGACAACTCGGCCGGCTCCGCGACCATCTGACGGACTGCATCGGCTGCGGCTGTCTCTCCCTGGAGACCTGTGTGCTCTCCAACCCGGACGATGTCCTCGGCCAGAAGATGGCCGGATCCCGGCTGATGCCGGAGCGGCGCCGGGCCGGTGACATCGGGACGCTGGCCCGTCGCGCGGCCGGGGCGGACCAGGTCGGTGAGGGAGCGGGCCAGGCCGGTGAGGGAGGCTGCGCGAGCGAGGCGTAGGCGCGCGTCCCGTCCGCAGGTCCGGCACGGTCATCCGTGCTGGTCGGCCGGTCGCCGCCGTGGAAGCCGGTGGCGAGGCGGGTCCGCACCCCCGTGACGGACCCACCCCCGCGCGCCGGCTGCCCGAGCACCGCTCCTTTGTGGGGCGCGGGGCTCGTGGGCGTTGGGCCGGTGACCACTGTCCGCGCGGGGAGCCGATGGGGCCACTGATTTTCTCGCGGCCACGGTTCACTTCCGCCACGGCCCGCGCCCGTGGCGGTCGCCGTGGCGGGCTCGGTCCGGGGTGATGTCACGGCCGCCCTGACGGGGGTGCCGGGGATCCCCGGTGAGGAGGCGCGCGGGGGAGACGTGTGCGGTACGTCTCCGTCGCTCCCGTCCCCCGGCCGCACCGCTCCCCGTACCCGTTACCCCGTACCGCGGGTGCCGGGGCAGATGGCGTACGCGTGTGGCCGACGCGGCGGTGTCTCCGTACGGCGGTGCCTCGGTGCGGCGAAGCATCCGTACGGCGGTGCCTTCATACGGTGAGAGATCCGTGCCCGGGTGTCTCCGTGCCCGGGTGTCTCCGGGCGGACGGCTCGGCTCGGCGCGGGTCGGTAGGGGGCTGGGGGCTGGGTCAGGGGTCCGCGGGGGACCGGCGCATGGCGCGGCCGTCATCCGCCCGTGCCGGGGGTGAGGGGTGTTCACGCGGGGGCGCCCCACAGTGCCGCGCCGGGGCGCGGCTCGCCCCCACGTCGTTCAGGCCACCGACGCCAGCCCCCGGCGTTCGGCTTCCTTGGCGGCCGCCACGGCGCCGGAGGTCAGTACGGGTTCCGGCACGACGATGCCGCAACCCGTGCAGACCGGCCCGGTCCACGGCTCCTGGGCGAGGTCATGGCGCCAGACGATGTCCGTGGCCTCGCAGACGGGGCACCGCTCGCCGGGGTCGCCCTCCAGTGCGGCGATCAGCCGCCGCACGACCTCGCCGAGGGGTGCCGCCGGGTGGTGGGCGGGGCTGTCGCACCGGGCGACGCCGTTCCCGCCCCAGGTACGCCGGTGCCAGTCCTCGATGGACGTGGGCCGGCGCAGACCGTCCTGTTTCTCGCGCTTCCTCCGGTCGGCGAAGTCGCTCTCGTAGGTGAGCCAGACCGTTCGTGCCTCTTCCAGCTCATCGAGCGCGGCCACGAGCCGCGCTGGATCGGGAGCCCGGTCCTCGGGCTCGATCCTGTGCCGGGCGCACAGGTGGTCCCAGGTCGCCCGGTGCCCATAAGGGGCGAAGCGCTCCAGGCACTTGCGCAGTGAGTAGCGCCGTAGCGCCAAATCACACCGCGCGTCGCGCACCTGTCTCGCAAGACTCCGGAAACCCGCCATCGCACTGCCACCTCCGTCGTGGAACATCGGCGTTGGTGTATGGACGTACGAGTGCCCGATCCGGCTCCATCGAAAATCCGATGGGGCCCATTAATGAAATGTTCCTACGCGGCCTCGAATTTCGTACAAGCGAACGATGGCCTGGCCATGGGGTGGGCCACGCGGCCCTGGACGGGGTGTGCGGCGATTCGGGAAAGGTGGCAGATCGCCGTCTTACGCAGGGGTCTTACCGCCAGTAACCTCCGGCGGGTCGGTCTCGCGGTCACCACGGAGGAGCGTCCACGCGACCACCACGGAGGAGCGTCCACGCGACCACCCACGGGAAGACGAACCCGGCTCGCGACCGCTGTCGCGGCCCGCGCGCTCGGAGGGATCACCCACCCGGCGGTGAACTGGCAGAACCGGCCCACCTATCAGCAGATCGTGGAGTTCCGGGCCCGGCGCACCGGCTGACCGCCGGGGTGACGGGGGCGCGGCGGTCGCCGGGGTCCGGCCGGGGCCTCACCGGTCCATCCGGCCCGCCGACACCACCACCCGGGCCAGCTCGCCATGGCAGATGTCGTAGTGCGCCCCCGTCGGCGGGCCGCCGCGCCGTACCACCGCCGCCGTGTCCACGCTGACACAGCCGCGCTCCGGCACCCCCCGGGCCAGCGCCTGTGCCAGCGTCAGCCGGACCGCCGGTGGTGGTACGGCGCGCAGCCCGTCATGGCCCACCGCCCACCAGCGGCGGTCCAGGCCCGGCGGCAGCCGGTCGTCCCCGGCCAGCCGGGACGCCAGCGGATAGAGCGCCGCCAGCGCGCTGTCATGACGCGAGTAGCAGGCCACCACCGGCCCGTCCACCCGGTGTTCCATCCCTCGCAGCGCTCCCGCGTGCCGCGCCGCGTGCGGCAGGCTGGGGGCGAAGGCGTAGTGCGAGAAGGCCCCCTGGAGCAGGGTCAGCGATTTGACCGTACGCACCCCGTCGGGCAGTCCCCGCAGGGCGAAGGCGACCAGCCGGGCGCCCTGGCCATGGCCGACGAGATGGATCCGCAGGGCGGGGCGGCGGCGGGCGAGCTGTCCCAGCAGCGGCCCGAGGCCCAGCTCGCCCACGGCACCGGCCCGTCGTTTCATCGCGTGGTAGGTGGTCTGCCGCAGCAGTTCCTTGGCGCCGGTCCAGGCGACCGCGAGCGCGGCGGGGTCGCGGTGGCGCTCAGGGGAGGGGCCGCCGAACTCGTATGCCGGGCCGCCGCATTCATGAGCCGGGCGGCCGGGGGCGGTTGCGGTTCCGGCGGCCCCGGCCGTGGGCCGCTGGCCGCCGACCGCTTGGGCGAAGTCCCGGCAGAGCGTCAGCGCGTCCTCGTACAGGACGGCGACGGGCCCCTCCTCGTCCTGGGGCAGATCGTCGGTGGAGCAGTGCTCCAGACTGCCCGCCGGTGCCTGCGCCAGCCCCCGTGCCAGCCGTCCGAACTCGGCGAACGCCTCGGGTCGGGGCGGGCGCCTGGCCAGCAGCAGGGCGAGCCGGTCCACCGTGGGCCCGTGCCCCGGGAAGAGGCCGCCGAGGGTCTTCCGGGTCGCCGGGTCCAGGGTGGCCGCGGCCGGGTCGGCGACCGGCACCGGGTCCGGGGAGGTGGCCGCCGCCGGGTCGGCGGCGACCCCGGGTATCGGCTCGTCGGCGAAGGCCATCGAGGGCCACACCACTCCCGCGTACCCCAGCCGCACCCCGGGCGCGAGCAGTGCGGGAAACGGGTCGAAGAAGGCGGAGGCGAGCCGTTTCGCCAGGGCGGGGGAGTCATGGCGGCCATGGGCGAACAGGATCAGGTCGGTGGCCTCCAGCGCCAGCAGCCGGTCCCGCTCCCACAGGTCCACATCGCCGTCCGCGCCGAAGGTGATGTCCTGATATGGCCGCACACTCATATCCGGCATGGCGGTCCCTCCCCCCGAAACGTCCGCTTCTGTCAGCAGGATGCGGCCCCGGAGCGGGGACCGCCATACCCGTGACGGAGGTGGTCACGCCAGACCGCCCCCGGCCAGTTGTGGCCGTACGGCGGAACCGGTCGCGGGGATGGCTGAGAGGGAGCGGCCGGCCGGAGCGCGCCGGCGCCGCCGGTCTCCCGGGACAAGGGGCTTCAGAGGAGATCCGAGGCCGTGATCCTGGGGAGGTGCACCAGTACGTCATAGCTGGCCGAGAGCCGGGTCTTCCAGTTGTCGTCCGGCCAGGAGTTGCCGATGGACCAGGTCGGACGCGCCTGGGCGAGCCACTGCCGTGCGAGGGGCGGCGCCGTCCGGGTATCGAGGTAGTACGGGCGGTCCGACACCCGCTTGAGCGTCTCCTCGTTGCTGTCGGGACCGGGTGTGCCGACGGAGAAGACCCGCAGCGGCTCCTTGGGGTCCTTGAGGTCGTAGGCGTTGAACGCGCCCTCGCCGAAGGTGAAACCGACGCTCGTATAGCGCTCGCCCAGCGCCTCCCGGAGGAAGGCCCCCTGGACCTTGGGGTACTGCGCCGGGTTGACCGTCTCGTACCCCACATGGTTGTTGTGCGCCGACAGCAGCACCCGGTCGCCGGTCATCCGCTGCCACCACACCGTGTTCTCGGCCATGGTCTTGTCGCGGTACTCCATCATCCGGCCGAGCTCGGCCGCGTCGAAGTAGTCGTACGAGAACACCGTGCCCACCTGCGCGATGGCGCGGGCGTGCTGGAGCGTCCAGGCGTGGCGCTCGCGGTCGGGTCCCGGTGGCAGCTCCTCCAGCAGGTCGAGCGCCTCCTGGACGTCCTCGGCCCGGTCCTTCCGCTCGTCCAGCGGCCGGACCAGGTTTCCCTTGATCGTCTCCTCGACCGAGGCGCCGGGCAGCGGGCGCGAGGCGCGGTAGAGGCGCTCGATCTCCGGCAGCAGCGCGGGCCGGTACCCGGCGACATAGCGGGTGACGGTGTCGAAGAGCTCCGGGCCCGCGTAGGCCGCGTCATTGCCCATGAACCGCACCGGCCGGTGCGGATGGCGGAGGTTGTACTGGCGCATCCAGACGAACAGATCGAGGTACTCACGGGTGTTCCACAGCCGGTACGACTCCTGGAACTCCTCCCGCATGATCGTCCGGATATCACCCTCGCCGTGGACCACGTAGGCGTCGATCCGCAGTCCGGCGCTCCAGTTGGCCTCCAGGGAGAAACTCCGGAACCCCTCGCGCTCCACGAGATGACGGAACATCCGGTCCTTGGTGGCGAAGAACTCCGCCGAGCCGTGGGTGGCCTCGCCCACCCCCACCACGGTCGCGTCGCCGATCATCCGCTCCAGCGGGCGCAGATCGGCCAGGGGCCGGGCGGCGCGGGAGAGCGCGGGCACGGGGTCGGGGTCGGCGCGCGCGTCATCGGCGCGGGCGGGTGCGGGCACCACCAGCAGACTGGTGGCGAGCATCAGGGCGAGGAGGAGGGTGTGGCGCGTCTGGCACCACACCCCTTTCGGACGCAGGGGGTTCATGGGCCCAGCCTCGCCGGGGCCGGGCCGGGACACCACGGAGACAGCACCCGGCCCGGGTGGGGTGCTGCCCCCACCCGGGCGGGGGTGGTCAGCCCCACGCCGCGCTCAGTAGCGCAGATACCTCCGGCGTACCGCGCGGAAGGCCCGGAGCTCCGGCGCCCACGCCCCGACCACCTCGTCCGTCCCCGCGCCCGCGTCGATCATCGTCCGCAGCCGGGCCGAGCCGGTCAGCTTGTCGATCCAGCCCTCCGGCTGCCAGAGGAAGCCGGGGCAGTGCCGCTTCGCCGTCACCAGCAGGCCCACCCCGGTCCGTACCGGATCGAAGACCGTCCGGTCGTGGACATGGATCTGCACCCCGCCGATCGTCTTCCCCTGGTGCTTGCCGAACGTCGGGGCGAAGTACGCCTCGCGGAAGCGCACCCCGGGCAGCTCCAGCGCGTTCGCCGCCTCCGCCCACCGCCGGTCCACGTCCTTGCCGCCGAGCAGCTCGAAGGGGCGGGTCGTCCCACGGCCCTCGGAGAGGTTGGTGCCCTCGAAGAGACAGGTCCCCGCGTACACCAGCGCCGTCTCCGGCGTCGGCATGTTGGGGCTCGGCGGCACCCATGGCAGGCCCGTCGCGTCGAAGAAGTCCGCACGCCGCCAGCCGGACATCAGGACCGTCTCCAGCTCCACCGGGCGGTCGGCGAGGAACTCGCGGTTGAACAGCCCCGCCAGCTCGGCCACCGTCATCCCGTGCGCCTGCGGGATGGGTTCACGGCCGATGAAGGAGGCGTACGCCCGGTCCAGCACGGGCCCCAGCGCCGCCCGCCCGGTGACCGGATTGGGCCGGTCGAGGACGACGAGCCGCTTCCCCGCCAGCGCCGCCGCCTCCATACAGTCGTACAGCGTCCAGATGTACGTGTAGAAACGGGCGCCCACGTCCTGGATGTCGAAGACGAGCGTGTCCACCCCGGACGCGGTGAAGACGTCCGCCAGTTGCTGCCCGGCCTTCCGGTACGTGTCGTAGACGGGCAGCCCGGTCGCGGGGTCGTCATAGCGTCCCTCCGAGCCCCCGGCCTGCGCCGTACCCCGGAAGCCGTGCTCGGGCCCGAAGACGGCGATCAGATCGACCCGCTCGTCCGCGTGCATCACGTCGACGATATGGCGTACGTCGGCGGTGACCCCGGTGGGATTGGTGATCACCCCGACCCGCTGCCCCTCCAGCGGGGCGTAGCCGGAGGCCGCGAGACGGTCGAAACCGGTACGGACCCGGCGGCGGTGACCGTGCTGGGTCTCTGGGTGTCCTTCGGTCCCCTCGCGGTGGGCGTGGGCGGCGGCACTCGCCGGGCCGCCGCTCACGGCCAGCGCTCCCGCCGCCCCCGTGGCGGCCAGCAGTCCCCGTCTGGACAGGCTCATCGGGCTCCTCCCGCAGCACTGTGTGTCATGGCCACGCACGCTAGCGCGGCGAACAGCTGTGCGGAACGATCCGGACAGCGCGAATCGCCAGGTCCAGCCGTCGTACCGACCGGTCAGTCCAGGGCCGTGTACCGCCTCCCCGCCGAGAATGGGAGGATTCCCCCGCCGGGGGCCCAGCCTCCCGGCGCGATGATCCACGGAGCGCGGTGAGAGGCAGGTGTCGGTGATGACCAGGACGACGGACGGGAGCGACGCGCCCGTACCCAGGAGACTGCTCTCCGCCGCCACCCGGCTCTTCGCCGAACGCGGCTACGACCGCACCTCCGTCCAGGAGATCGTCGAAGCCGCGGGCGTCACCAAAGGCGCGCTCTACCACTACTTCGGCTCCAAGGAAGACCTCCTCCACGAGGTCTACGCCCGCGTCCTGCGGGTCCAGCAGGAACGCCTCGACGCCTTCGCCGACGCGGACGAACCCGTCCAGACACGGCTGCGCGCCGCCGCCGCCGACGTCGTCGTGACGACCATCGAGAACCTTGAGGACGCGGAGATCTTCTTCCGCTCGATGCACCACCTCAGCCCGGAGAAGCACAAGCAGGTACGGGCGGAACGGCGGCGCTACCACGAGCGGTTCCGGGCGCTGGTGGAGGAGGGGCAGCGGACCGGGGTCTTCTCCACGGCGACCCCGGCGGACCTCGTGGTGGACTACCACTTCGGGTCGGTCCACCACCTCTCCACCTGGTACCGCCCCGAGGGCGCCCTCACCAAACGCGAGGTCGCCGACCACTTGGCCGACCTCCTGATGCGCGCGCTGCGCTTTTAGCGGTTCTTCTCCTCCGGGGCGCTCTAGCCGAGATTCTCGCGTCCGACGTGCTCGATCGCTCGTTCCTCACGATCTCCGCGCGACGGCCACGACAACTCGACGCGCCCCTTCGGCTCAGAACCGACCTCGGGTAGAGCGAGCCGTCGCACGGAGCTGCTCAGCGGCAGAGGTCCTGGAGGTGAGCCGGTGGCGGGGCTCCCATGGGGAACCCCGGTGGGCGGGCTCACGACAGGGCGCGCAACAGGGCCCGGCCGTCAGGTGTGGGCGTGGAGTTCGCGGCGGGCGAGGGAGCGCTGGTGGACCTCGTCCGGCCCATCCGCCAGCCGCAGCGTCCGCGCCGCCGCCCACAACTCCCCCAGCGGCAGGTCCTGGCTCACCCCCGCCGCCCCGTGCACCTGCACCGCCCGGTCCAGGATCCCCTCCACCGCCCGTGGCGTCGCGATCTTGATCGCCTGGATCTCGGTGTGCGCCCCCCGGTTGCCGACGGTGTCCATCAGCCAGGCCGTCTTCAGCACCAGCAGCCGCAGCTGTTCCACCGTCACCCGGGCGTCGGCGATCCAGTTCCGTACCACGCCCTGCTCGGCCAGCGGGCGTCCGAACGCGGTCCGGGAGACGGCGCGTCGGCACATCAGCTCGATGGCGCGTTCGGCCATGCCGATCAGCCGCATGCAGTGGTGGATCCGGCCGGGGCCGAGCCGTGCCTGGGCGATGGCGAAGCCGCCGTTCTCCTCGCCGATGAGGTGGTCGGCCGGTACCCGTACCCGGTCGAGGATGATCTCGGCGTGGCCGCCGTGGGCGTGGTCCTCGAAGCCGAAGACCTTCATCGCGCGCCGGATCTCCACCCCGGGGGTGTCCCGGGGAACGAGGATCATGGATTGCTGGCGGCGCGGGTCGGCGGCGTCCGGCGCGGTCTTGCCCATCACGATGAAGATCGCGCAGTCGGGGTGCATCGCGCCGGAGATGTACCACTTGCGGCCGGTGATGACGTAGGAGTCCCCGTCGCGTTCGATCCGGGTCTCGATGTTGGTCGCGTCCGAGGAGGCGATCTCGGGCTCGGTCATGGCGAAGGCGGACCGGATCCGGCCGTCCAGGAGCGGCCTCAGCCAGCGTTCCCGCTGCCCGGCGGAGCCGAACTGGGCCAGCACTTCCATGTTCCCGGTGTCGGGCGCCGCGCAGTTGAGGGCGGTGGGGCCGAGGTGGGGGCTGCGGCCGCTGATCTCCGCCAGCGGCGCGTACTGGAGGTTGGTCAGCCCGGCGCCGTACGCGGGATCCGGGAGGAAGAGGTTCCAGAGCCCCTGCCGCCGGGCCTCCGCCTTCAGTTCCTCGACCACGGGCGGGGTCGCCCAGGGGTTCGCCAGCGCGGTGCGCTGTTCTTCGGCGACGGCCTCGGCGGGGTGGACCCACTCCTCCATGAAGGAGAGCAGCCGGGCCCGGAGCTCCTCGGTGCGCGCGTCGAATGCGAAGTCCATGCCGTGGTCAGCCTTCCTGGAGGGTGGTCAGGCCGTGCTGGATGAAGACGGGGACGAGATCGCCCATCCGGTCGAATCCCTCGCCGACGGTCCGGCCGAGGGTGTAGCGGTAGTGGATCCCTTCGAGGATGACGGCGAGCTTGAACCAGGCGAACGCCGTATACCAGCCGATCGCCGAGACATCGCGGCCGGACCGTGCCGCGTACCGCTCGATCAGTTCGGCCGTCGACGGGTGCCCCGGCGCGGTCGCGGTGGTGTTCAGCGGTGAGCCGGGGACGGCGATGTCCGTTCCGTACATCGCCAGCAGTCCCAGATCGGTCAGCGGGTCGCCGAGGGTGGACATCTCCCAGTCCAGTACGGCGGTGATCCGGTCGTCGGCGCCGACCAGGACGTTGTCCAGCCGGTAGTCGCCGTGGACGACGGTGGGCGCGGGGGAGCGGGGCAGGGCGCGGCCGAGGGCGGCGCGCAGCGCGTCGATCCCGGCCAGTTCGCGGCTGCGGGAGCCGTCCAGTTGGGTGCTCCAGCGGCGCAGCTGGCGGTCGAGGAACCCGTCGGGGCGGCCGAAGCCGGTCAGTCCGACCGCGTCCGGTTCCACCGCGTGGAGTTCGACGAGGGTGTCGACCAGCGCGTACACGATCTCGCGGGTGCGTCCGGGGCCGAGCGGCGTCAGCTGTCCGGCGGAGCGGTAGGGGGTGCCCGCCATCCACTCCATGACGTAGAAGGGTGCGCCGAGGGCGGTGTCGTCCGCGCAGTACAGCACGGGCTGTGGCACGGGGACGGCGGTCGGGTGCAGGGCGCTGATGACCCGGTGTTCCCGGCCCATGTCATGCGCGGTCGCCAGGACATGGCCCAGGGGCGGTCGGCGGATCACCCACCGGCCGTGTCCGTCGGTCACGTCGTACGTGAGGTTCGAGCGGCCTCCCTCGATCAGCCGCGCCCGCAGGGGCCCGCGCAGCAGGCCGGGGCGTGCCCGGTCGAGATGGTCCCGGAGTCTCCCGAGGTCGAGACCGGGTGGTGGGGCGGGGCTCATCAGCACACCTCCGGGTGGGGCGACGACAGGCGGCCCTCATTGTGACCGACTGGTCGGTATGCCGTCCACACCGCTCCGGCGGGCGGGTTCCACCGCCGGCCCGCCGCCTCTCGTACCGGCCCGCCGCCCGTACCGGCCCGCCGCCGCCCGTACCGGCCCGTGCGGACTCTCGTACGGACCTTCGCGCGGACGTCGCGCCTCGGGCCGGAGAGATCCGCGTACAGATACAGAGGAGATCCGCGTACAGACACAGAGACGTACGGAACGGACTACGCCACCACCGGCAGCGCCAGGAGCGCCAGCGCCACCGCGCACACGACCGCCGCGACGGCCCGCCCCGGCGCGAGCCCCGCCGGGCGGGGCGAGGACCCCAGGACCCGTATCCGGCCGTGCGCCACCACCAGGAAGACCACCCAGAGCAGCCCGCTCAGCCCCACCGCCACCGTCTCCAGCGCGTCGGTGCCCCCGCTGAGCACCTGACGGCACGCCAGCACCGCCACCACGCTGAACGCCAGAGTGGTCCGCCGCCATGCCAGCCGGGTCCGCTCCGGCTGGAGCCCCGGGTCACGGGAGTCGCTCATCCCCGGCCGCCCTCCCAGCCGAAGAGCACCACGACCACCATCGCCAGGGCGACCAGCGCCACCAGTACGCTCAGCAGCGCCGGGAAGCGGGAGACGGGCAGGTCCTCGCCGCGCCGCATGGCCCGCTCGCAGCGGACCCAGTGGTTGACCGCGCGCAGGGCGCACAGGACGCCCGCCGCCAGCAGTCCGAGCGCCAGACCGGCCCGTACGGCCCAGTCCAGGTCGGGCAGGAACTGGTCCACGGCGAAGCCCCCGGCGATCAGCGCCAGCGCGGTGCGGAGCCAGGCGAGGAAGGTGCGCTCGTTGGCGAGCGAGAAGCGGTAGTCGGGGGTCTCGCCCTCGGCCCGTACCCGCTCCGGCGAGAACCACAGCCGCAGACTCCGCGCCAGGTCGTTCGCTCGTGCCTTAGGTGTATTGGCCACGGGGTGATCATCGCTCATGGGTGCGGGGGCCGCTCAGGTGCGCGGGGCCACACCGGGGCCCCAACCTCCTGCCCCTCCCGGTCTCGGCCCGTCGCCGGCCCGCCCGCTGCCCTTCCTCAGCGCTCGCCCTTCCTCAGTGCTCGGCCGCCCGCAGCCGCGCGTACGCCGCCAGCCCGTCCGGAGCCCAGGCGCCCTGGGTGAGCATGCGGTCGAGTTCGTCCACCGGGACGAAGGCGTACCAGTCCACCTCGCTGGCCTGGGGCTGGACCGGAAGATCGCAGCGGACCTGGTAGACCCCGCACCACCAGCTGTGGTCACCGTTCTCGTAGAGAAAACGGAAGAGCGGTGTGGGCTGTGGCAGCCCGGAGACGCCCAGCTCTTCCTCCGCCTCGCGCAGCGCGGCCTCCGCGTACTCCTCGCCCGTGCCGAGCACCCCGCCCACGAACATGTCGTAGTGCGAGGGGTAGACCAGTTTCTCCGCGGTCCTGCGGTGGACGAAGATCCGGCCCTCGCCATCCTCGACCAGGATGAAGGCGACACGGTGGCGCAGCCCCCGCGCGTACACCTCGCCCCGGGGGGCCTGCCCCACCACGCGGTCGGCGGTGTCGACGATGTCCAGGATCTCCTCGGCGGCGCTCATACGGACATCCCATCACACCCGTTCCGGCACGACTGTTGACGCCCTACCGGTCGGTACCCGAGGGTCGGACCCGTTCCGGCCGACGGCGGGCGCGGTACGCGTCCGAGGGCGCCCCCGGACGCGTACCGCGCCCGGACCCGCGGGCGGACAGAGCGTGGTGGAGAGGGAGGGCGGCCATGGCGTACGACGCCGATGCGATCGTGATCGGGGCGGGACTCGCGGGACTGGTCGCGGCCGCCGAACTGGTGGCCGCCGGGCGGACGGTGATCCTGCTGGACCAGGAGCCGGAACAGTCGCTCGGCGGCCAGGCCCACTGGTCCTTCGGCGGGCTCTTCCTGGTCGACTCGCCCGAGCAGCGCAGGACCCGGATCCGCGACAGCCGGGAGCTGGCGCTCCAGGACTGGTTCGGCACGGCCGGGTTCGACCGGGACGAGGACCGCTGGCCGCGCCGCTGGGCCGAGGCGTATGTCGACTTCGCCGCCGGGGAGAAGCGGGCCTGGCTGCGGCAGCACGGGGTCCGCTTCTTCCCGGTCGTCGGCTGGGCGGAGCGCGGCGGCTACGAGGCCACCGGGCCCGGCAACTCGGTACCCCGGTTCCACATCACCTGGGGGACCGGCCCCGCCCTGGTCGCGCCCTTCGAGCGGCGGGTGAGACAGGGCGCCGAGAGCGGACTCGTACAGCTGTGCTTCCGCCATCGGGTGACCGGGCTCAGCGCCACGGCGGGGGTACTCGACACCGTCAGCGGTGAGGTGCTCGCCCCCTCCTCCGCCGTCCGGGGCGCCGCCAGCGGACGCGAGGTCGTCGGCGCCTTCGAGTTCCGGGCCCAGACGGTGATCGTCGCGTCCGGCGGCATCGGCGGCAACCACGACCTCGTACGGTCGCACTGGCCCCAACGGCTCGGCACCCCGCCCCGGCGGATGCTCTCCGGGGTCCCCGCCCATGTCGACGGGCTGCTGCTCGGCATCGCCGAGCGCGCGGGAGCCCGGCACATCAACCGCGACCGGATGTGGCACTACACCGAGGGCATCGAGAACTGGGGCCCGGTCTGGGCCCGCCACGGCATCCGGATCCTGCCCGGCCCCTCCTCCCTCTGGCTGGACGCGCGCGGGCGGCGGCTGCCCGTACCGCTCTTCCCCGGCTTCGACACCCTGGGGACGCTGGAGCACATCACCCGCTCCGGCCATGACTACACCTGGTTCGTCCTCAACCAGCGGATCATCGGCAAGGAGTTCGCGCTCTCCGGCTCCGAGCAGAACCCGGATCTGACCGGCCAGTCGGTCCGCCAGGTGCTGCGCCGGGCCCGGCTCGACGTGCCCGGTCCGGTCCGCGCCTTCATGGACCACGGGGTGGACTTCGTGGTCGAACGCGATCTCGCCGCGCTGGCGGCCGGGATGAACGCGCTCACCGAGGAGGCACTGATCGACGAGGCGGCGCTGCGGCGGGAGATCACCGCCCGCGACCGCGAGGTCCGCAACCCCTTCACCAAGGACCTTCAGATCATGGCCGTCCGGGGCGCCCGGGGTCATCTCGGCGACCGGCTGATCCGGACCGTGGCACCGCACCGGCTGCTGGACCCGGCGGCCGGGCCGCTGATCGCGGTACGGCTGCGGATCCTGACCCGCAAGTCCCTGGGGGGACTGGAGACCGACCTCTCCTCGCGGGTGCTCGGCGGGGACGGGCGGCCGCTGGCCGGTCTCTACGCGGCGGGGGAGGCGGCCGGGTTCGGCGGGGGCGGGGTGCACGGTTACCGCTCGCTGGAGGGCACGTTCCTCGGCGGCTGTGTCTTCTCGGGGCGCGCGGCGGGCCGCGCGGCGGCGCAGGCGCTCTGACATCGCAGGCGCTCTGACATCGCGAGCGCGCTGGGACCTACGGGTGTGCTGGGACTGCGGGCGCTCCGGCGTCGCGAGCGCGCTGGGACCACGGGCGCGCTGGGACCACGGGCGGGCTGGAACCTACGGGCCGGGCGCCGGCACCGGGTGCGCGCCGTGCCCGCACCGGCCCCAGCACCGGCCGCGCGCCGTAGGTCGGGCGCCGGGCCCGTGGGCGCCCGCCCGCGTCCGCCCGTCGGCCCGGCCCGCCCCCGGGCCCCCGCGTCCGTACGGGAGAGGGCGGGCCCGTCCATGACGGGCC
>NZ_JBHVHF010000174.1:0-17172 GCF_042800315.1 Streptomyces sp. NPDC057638 | reverse complement strand
GCCGTGGACATAGCGCCCGAGCGCGGTCAGCGGGAAGACCGCCCGGTAGAGGTGGTAGTTGATGGAGAAGTCCCAGGGGAAGCCGGTTCCGGTGAAGTACGGCTCGTCCCAGGAGCCGTCGGGCCGCTGGGTCTCGACGAGATAGCGGATACCGCGTTCGGCCGCCTTGCCCTCCCCCTCCCCCGCTTCGAGCAGCGCCATCAGCGCCCACGCGGTCTGGGACGCGGTGGAGGCGCCCTGTCCGACCCACTCCTCCTCGCGGTAGGAGCGCTGGTCCTCGCCCCAGCCGCCGTCCTCGTTCTGGACGGACTCCAGCCAGGCGACGGCCCGCCGGATCGCCGGATGCGCGACGGGGAGCCCGGCGGCGGTGAGCGCGGGCACCACCGATCCGGTGCCGTAGACGAAGTTGGTGCCCCAGCGGCCGAACCAGGCGCCGTGCGGCTCCTGGTGGGCGAGGAGCCACTCCAGGCCGCGCCGGGCCCGCGGATGGTCCGCCCCGCCCTCGTGGGCGAGCATCTCCAGGACATGCGCGGTGACATCGGCCGAGGGCGGGTCGACCACCTCGCCGAAGTCGCAGAAGGGCAGCCGGTTGGGGAACGGGCTGGTGTTGTCGGCGTCGAAGGCGCCCCAGCCGCCGTCCCGCGACTGCATGCCGAGGGTCCACCGCCCGGCCCGGGCCACGGCCGCGTTCATCCGGGCGGGCTCGGGATGGCGGACCCGGCGCAGCGCGAGGATCACCTCGGCGGTGTCGTCGATATCGGGATAGGTGCTGTTGTGGAACTCGAAGGCCCAGCCGCCGGGCCGCAGCCCGGGGCGGCGCACCTTCCAGTCACCGTCGCGGACGATCTCCTCGCCGAGCATCCAGTCGGCCGCCTTGACCAGGGCGGGATGGTCGCCGGGCAGTCCGGCGTCGGCGAGCGCGATGGTGGCCAGACAGGTGTCCCAGACGGGTGACTGGCACGCCTCGACCATCCGGGCGCCGTCCTCGCGCCAGATCGCGAACCGGTCCAGTGACTCCAGGCCCGCGCGCATCACGGGATGGTCGAGGTCGTAGCCGAGCAGATGGAGGGCGATCAGCGAGTAGACCGCCGGGGGCTGGATCCCGCCCCAGCAGCCGTCGTTCTCCTGGCGCTCGACGATCCAGCGGGAGGCCATGCGCATCGCCGCCCGGCGCAGCGGTTTCGGGGCGACCCGGTGGTAGGCGCGCAGGGCCAGGTCGGCGCGCTGGAAGAAGCCGTCCCAGCTGAGCGCGGGCGGCAGCGGCTTGGGCGGGGCGGGGTGCGCGGGGTCGGTGTGCAGCTCGTCCAGGGCGAAGGACGCGGGCCGTACGGGTCTGAGCGCCGAGACGATGGTGAGCGGCACGATGGTCTGCCGCGCCCAGCAGCCGAAGTCGTAGATGTTCAGCGGGAACCAGGACGGCAGGAAGATCACCTCCGGCGGGACCTGGGGCAGCCGGTCCCAGCGCCACCAGCCGAAGAGGGCGAGCCAGATGCGGGTGAAGACCCGGCACTCGGCGATACCGCCCCGCTCGCGCACCCAGGCGGCGGCCCGTGCCATGTGCGGCTCGTCGGGGGCGTCCCCGGCCAGCCGCAGGGCCACATACGCCTCGACGGTGGCCGACAGCTCCCCGGGGCCGCCGTAGAAGGTGGGCCAGGTGCCGTCGTCACGCTGCTGGGAGCGGATATGACGGGCCGCCGCCTGGGTGACGCCGGGATCCGCGACGCCGAGGAACTGGCGGAGCATCAGGTCCTCGGCGTCCATCGTCACATTGGTCTCAAGGTCGCCCTTCCACCAGCCCTCGGGATCCTGCCGGTTCAGCAGGTGCTCGGTGGCGCGCTCCATGGCTCGTCGCGCGGACTCGCGCGGATCGTCACCGGGCGCGCTGTCGGGCGCCGGTACCTGTGCCTGTGCCGGGCCGGCCGTCGCGGTGCGGAGCCCCTGGGGCCCGCCGCTTCCGTCGGTCGTCGCTGTCATGGTTCCCCTTACCGTGCAGTAGTGCGAGTGCTCTGCTGTGCTGGGGTCTCCGTCGGCCGGTGTCCACGGGGCATGGGCCCCGGTTCACCGGCCGGCGACTGCGATGCGTATGGAGGACGTGGTGGGGGACGTCTCCGGTGTCGGTGCTGCCACCTCTCTTCTCACGGTCGTTTCCCGGGTCGGGTCCTGTTCTGGTCTCGGCGTGGTCTTGGCACCGGCTCCGCCGCCGTGGCGCCGCGCGCGGTCGTCGTCGCGCGCGCCGTGTCCGTCGTGGTCGGTCGTGGTTCCGTGGTGGCCGGTCGGAGGTCCGTCGTGGCCCGTCGTATCGAGTCGGGTGTCGGTCGTATCGGTCGGGTGTCGGTCGTATCGGTCGGGTGTCCGTCGTATGCGTCGTGGTCGGTCGTCGCCGTCGTAGCCGCCGGTGTGCGGGTCGACGCCGTCGCCGGTGGCGTCTGAACCGTTACGGGTGCCGTCCTACCACCGGTCGGGCCATCAGGTCACGTGGTGACGCGCTTCTTGGTCGTCCGGACCGCCGAGCGGGGGACCGCCGCCACCCGCGACGGCGGTCCCCACTCCCGTACGACCGTTCAGTGCTCGCGGACGACGACGAAGTCGGCGAGCGCCACGAGCTGGGCCCGGACCGTGGCGGGCATCTCGACCTGGTCCAGCGCGGCGATGGCGATGGCGTGCTGGCGGCGGGCCTCCTGACGGGTCCACTCGCGGCCGCCGGCCTCCTCGATCAGCGCGGCCCGGGTGGCGAACTCCTCCTCGGAGAAGCTGGCGAAGTCACTGCTCTTGGCGTCGGCCGCGAGCAGCTCCCCCAGCCGCTGGGAGGCCGCCCCGCCCTCGGCGAGCGCGGCGACGACCGGCAGGGACTTCTTGCGCTGGCGCAGATCGCTCCAGGTCTGCTTGCCGGTGGAGACGGGATCGCCCCAGATGCCCAGCAGATCGTCGATGGCCTGGAAGGCGAGGCCCAGGTGGTAGCCGTAGGTCTCCAGGGTGTCGGCGGTGCGGTCGTCGGCGCCGCCGAGGACGGCGCCGATGGAGACGGCGCAGGCCAGCAGGGCGCCGGTCTTGTTGCCCTCCATCTCCAGGCACTCCTCGACGGTGACCCGCTCGCGGTGCTCGTAGGAGATGTCCTGCGCCTGGCCGTCGATCAGGCTGCGGGAGGCGGCGGTCAGCCTGCGGGTGGCACGGCCCGCTTCGACCGTGCCGAGCTCCAGCAGCACCTCGTTGGCGAGGGCGAACAGGGCGTCCCCGACGAGGATGGCCTGGGCCGGTCCATGGACCTTCCAGACGGTGTCGCGGTGGCGGCGCTGCTCGTCACCGTCCATGAGGTCGTCATGGAGCAGCGAGAAGTTGTGGACCAGCTCCACGGCGACGGCACCCGGGACGCCGACCTCGGGCGGCGCCCCGGCGGCCTCGGCCGACAGCAGGGCGAGCGCGGGGCGCACGGCCTTGCCGCCGTCGCCGTCCGAGGGGTGCCCGTGGGCGTCGATCCAGCCGAAGTGGTAGGCGGCCACGGTGTTCATCGGGGGCGCGAGCCGGTCGACCGCCGCACGGAGCACCGGAGTCGACAGGGCGCGTCCGCGCTCCAGCAGGGCGATGATGTCCACGCCCGTGGTGGAGTCAGCGGGGGTGGCCGAAGGCACGGTCGGCACGGTCTCTCCTCTAGTTCCGGTACTGGGGCTCACGCCGCCTCCTTGAGTGGATGGTGCTGGGGGCGGCCGAGGGCCGTGAGTGCGGCGTCGGCGGCGGTGAACCCGCTGCGGACGGCGCCCTCCATGGTCGCGGGCCAGCCGGTGGCGGTCCACGCGCCCGCGAGGTACAAGCCGGGCGCCCGGGTGCGCGCGCCGGGCCGCAGCCGGGCGGTCCCGGGCGCGGGGTCGAAGGTGGCGGTCCGCTCCCGGGTGACGAAGAAGTCGGTGACGCCCGCCGAACGCGCGGGCGGCAGCAGCCGCTCCAGTTCGGGCAGATAGCGGGCCCTCAGCTCGGCGACGGGCGCGTCGATCTCGGCCTGGGCGGCCGACTGGGAGAGGGCCAGGTACTGGCCCTGGCGCAGCCCGGACGCCTCGGTGCGGTCGAAGACCCACTGGATGGGCGAGCCGAGCGCGGTGAAGAAGGGGGCGCGCAGGACCGGCCGGTCATAGAGCACATGCACATTGAGGATGGGCGCGGTGCCCAGCTCCAGCAGCAGACCGGGCTCGTCGAGGGCGCCCTGGGGCAGCAGGGCGTGGGTCTCGCGCTGCGCGGTGGCGAGGACGACCGCGTCGGCGTCGATCGTCTCGCCGTCGGTCTCCACCCGCCAGCCGCCCTCGTCCGTACGGGTCAGTCCGCGCACCTTGCACGAGACCTCCGTCCGCACCCCGCGCTCCGCCAGGGCGGCGCGGGCCAGGGTGTCATGGAGCTGGCCGAGGGGCACCCGGGCCCAGCCGATGTCGGCGGCGCCGGGCTCGGAGAGCAGACCGGTCTTGAAGACCATCGCGGCCAGCGCCAGGGAGGCGTGGGGCGCGGTGGCGTTGAGGGTGGCGACGCCGACGAGGTCCCACAGGGCCTCGATGGTGCGGGCGGACTGCCCGTGCCGGGCGAGCCAGTCGCCGAAGTCGGCACCGTCCAGCGCCGGGTCGCCGAGATCGAGCCGTCCGAGCGCGAGCGCGGCCCGGCCGACGGCGGCCCGTTCGGCGAGCGAGAGGTGGGGGTAGGTGGCGAGGCTGGCGGCCAGGTGCAGCGGCACCGGCAGCGCGGAGCGCCGCAGCCGTCCCAGCCGGGGCCGCGGCAGGGGCCGCCCGGGGGTGCCGACGTCGAGGACGGGCACATCCAGCCGGTCCTGGACGGGGGCGAGATGGGCGCCGCCGATCCGCTTCAGGAACCACCGGTAGGCGGTGCAGCAGCGCAGATAGACATGCTGGCCGTTGTCGACGGTCAGCTCGCCGCGCTGGAAGGAGAAGGCGAGCCCGCCCAGCCGGGGCCGGCCTTCGAGCAGGGTGACCCGCACCCCGGCGTCGGCGAGCCGCAGCGCGGTGGTGGTCCCGGCGAGTCCGCCGCCGACGACCACCGCGTGAGCGGGCCCACCGGGAACGCGTCCGTGTCCGCCCGTCATGAGCCCGCCTCCGTCGCCGCCGCCTTCTCCGTTGACGTACGGGCCGTACGGGCCGTACGCGAGGCCGTCACGGCCGCCCGCCACGGTTCTGGCGGGCGGCCCTGATGGCCCGGGTGTCCAGGCCGGAGAGGCCGCGCACGGCCACGTACGCCTTCTCCCGGCCCGGCAGCGAGACCCGGCCGCGCAGCACGGCGGCGGGGTCGCGCTCGATACGGTCCAGCAGCCGCCGGTAGATCCCGGCCATGGCCGCGACACAGGCGCCGCTGCGCCGGTCGAGCAGCGGCAGCAGCCGGTAGCCCTCGGCGAAGAGGGCGCGGGCGCGGCGCACCTCGTAGTGGATCAGGCCCGGGAAGTCGGAGCCGGGCGGGGGGCTGGCGGAGTGGAAGCCCTCGGCGCAGCCGAACTTGGCCAGGTCGTCGGCGGGCAGATAGGTACGGCCGTTGGCCGCGTCCTCCCGCAGGTCCCGCAGGATGTTGGTGAGTTGGAGGGCGAGGCCGAGGGTGTCGGCGTACTCGGCGGCGCGGGCGGTGGAGTGGCCGCCCTGGGTGCCGAAGACGCCGAGCGAGAGCCGTCCGATGGCGCCCGCGACACAGCGGCAGTAGGTCCGCAGCTCCTCCCAGGTCTCGTACTCCTGGCCCCGTACGTCCATCAGGACGCCGTCGATCAGCTCGTCGAGGCCGCCGAGCGGGATGGGAAAGCGCCGCGCGGTGTCGGCGAGGGCCACGGCGACGGGGTCGGTGTCGTCCTCGGCGACGGCGCCGTCGCGGACGCGGTCGAGCAGGTGCCGGGTCGCCTCAAGGCGTTCCGTCTTGGTCTCGGGCGTGAGGGTGCCGTCGCCGATGTCGTCGACGCGCCGGGCGAAGGCGTACAGCGCGGACATGGCCTGCCGCTTCTCGGTGGGCAGCAGCCGGATGCCGTACGCGAAGTTACGCGCCTGCGCTCCGGTGACGGCCTCGCAGTAGCCATACGCTGCCTGTACGGGCGCCGATACGGGTGTCGGTTGCTCCATGGTCCGGCTCACCCCTCTCTACGCGCTCTTCTGAGGACGGCCGCCATCTGGCGCGGCAGCGTCGTGGGTGCGGGTCGTGGCGGGCCTGGCAGTACGTCGAAGCCGGCCGACGTGATGGCGGCGAGGGCGGCGGCGCCCCCGCCGACGAATCCGGCGAGCAGCAGCCGCAGCCTGCCCTGGACGCCGGCGACCAGCGGAATGCCCTCCTCCAGCAGCCGCCGCGCCCGGTCGGCCTCGAAGGCGACGAGGGCGCGGACGGAGGCGTTGGCGGTGGGGGCGGCGAGATCGGCCTCGCGGACATGGAAGCGGCGCAGGTCCTCGGCGGGCAGATAGATCCGGTCGCGGGCGAGGTCCTCGCTGACGTCCTGGAGGTGCTCGATGATCTGGAGCGCGGTGCAGACGGCGTCGGAGCGCCGCACGCGCTCCGGGGTGGCGGTGCCGGTGACCTGGAGTACCAGCCGTCCGACGGGGTTGGCGGAGAGCTCGCAGTAGGCCAGGAGCTGCTCGTAGCTCTCGTAGCGGCGCACCCGCTGGTCCTGGCGGTTGGCCTCGATGAGGCCGAGCAGGGGTCCGGGGGTGAGCTGACAGCGGCGCACGGTGGGCACGAGCGCCCGCAGCAGGGGGTGGCGGGGCTCCTCGGCGGATCCGGTCGCGTGGCCGGAGCCGCCGGATCCGCCGCGTCCGTCCGCATCGCCGAGGCCGCCGGATCCGTCGGGTCCGCTCAGCGGTGCGTCGTGCTGGACGGCGAAGACGCGCCGGACATCGGCCTCGAAGGCGTCGAGTACGGCGAGCCGGTCGTCGCCGGTCCCGGCCGGGACCCCGAGGGCCCGCGCGTCGCCGCCGCCGGGCGCGAGGTCGCCGTCGCCGATGTCGTCGACGAGCCGGGCGTAGCCGTAGAGCGCCATGAGGTCATCGCGCCAGGCACGCGGCAGGAAGAAGGGGGCGACCGGGAAGTTCTCGTGCGCCGCCTTGGCCAGGGTGTCCTCGGGGGACGGGGCGGCGGCGGGAGAGGGCGCGGCGGAGGCGGCCGGGGAAGGTGAAGGTGTGGTATACATCTGCCGAATATCGGTCATACGGGACTACCAGGTACGGGAATGGCGAAACCCTCGCGGATCTGGAGATTTTCGATCATTGCCGTCACATCTCCCGTTCTACACTGCCGATCCAATCCATCCTATTTCGGACACGCCGCCGCTGGTCGCGAGGGTGCGGGGTCCGGACGCCGGACCCGGTACCCGGGGCGTAACGCCCCACTTGCCGTGATTCAGCACCGCCCCAGCTTACGTTGTACAAGGGCCGGGAGGTTTCCCGGGTATCCCACTCGTCCTGGCACAGCCGCACTATCGGCCAACCTTTCCCGATCAGCCCGGACTTGCTCCCCCACCAGCGCGCCGGGCCCGGTCGCCAGGGTCGCGGCCCTGTTGGCCGCCTCGCCCGTCAAGACGCGCGAAAGCCCCCGCCAGGGTGCCTGGCGGGGGGCTCTGAGCTGGGCCGGAGCACCGGCTCACGGACCCGCCGACGCGCTACTTGCCGGTTTCCTTCTCATAGGCCCTCAGGACCTCGGCGGTCGGTCCGTCCATCAGCAGCTCGCCCTTCTCCAGCCAGAGCACCCGGTTGCAGGTGTCCCGGATGGAGCCCAGGCTGTGGCTGACCAGGAAGACGGTGCCCGCCTCCTTGCGGAGTTCGCGGATGCGCTGCTCGGACCGGATCTGGAACTTGCGGTCCCCGGTGGCCAGCGCCTCGTCGATCATCAGCACATCGTGGTTCTTCGCCGCCGCGATGGCGAACCGCAGCCGGGCGCCCATACCGGAGGAGTAGGTCCGCATCGGCAGGGTGATGAAGTCGCCCTTCTCGTTGATCCCCGAGAAGTCGACGATGTCCTGATAGCGCTCGCGGACCTCCTCGCGCGACATGCCCATCGCGAGACCGCCCAGGATCACATTGCGCTCACCGGTCAGATCGCCCATCAGCGCCGCGTTCACGCCCAGCAGGGAGGGCTGGCCGTCGGTGAAGACCCGGCCGCGCTCGGTGGGCAGCAGTCCCGCTATGGCCCGCAGCAGCGTCGACTTACCGGAACCGTTGGTGCCGATCAGGCCGATCGCCTCGCCCCGGTACGCGGTGAAGGAGACCCCGCGCACGGCGTGCACCTTGCGCACGCCCCGGGGCTCGCCCTTGCCGCGCCCCAGCATCCGGCTCAGGGCCGCCGTCGCGCTGCCCTTGCCACCCGCCGAACCGTGCACCCGGTAGACGATATGGACGTCGTCGGCGATGACGGTCGGGATCCGCTCACCGCTCGTGGTGGTGGTGTCCTCAGCCACGGCCGTACCTCTCTTCCGCCTTCCAGAAGTACAGGAACCCGAAGACGCCGACCAGCAGCGCCCAGCCGAGCGCCAGCGCCCACACATGCGAGGGCAGGTTGTTGGCGCCGTATCCGTCGATCAGCGCGAAGCGGATCAGGTCCATATAGACGGCGGCCGGGTTGAGCTGGAGTACATCGGTGATCCAGCCCGGGTGGTCCTTGAGCATCACCGGGATGGAGAACATCACACCCGACGCGTACATCCACGTCCGCATGATGAACGGCATCAGCTGGGCCAGGTCCGGTGTCTTGCTGCCGAGCCGGGCCATGATCAGCGCCAGACCGGTGTTGAACACGAACTGGAACGCGAGCGCGGGCAGGATCAGCAGCCACGACAGCGAGGGGTAGCTGCCGAAGGAGACCGCGATCACCACCAGGACGACCATCGAGAAGAGCAGCTGCTGGAGCTGCTGGAGCGCCAGCGAGATCGGCAGCGAGGCACGCGGGAAGTGCAGCGCCCGCACCAGTCCGAGGTTGCCGGAGATCGCCCGCACCCCCGCCATCACCGAGCTCTGGGTGAAGGTGAAGACGAAGACACCCGTCACCAGGAACGGGATGAAGACCTCCTTGCTCATCCCCCGCCCGGAGTCCAGGATCAGCCCGAAGATGAAGTAGTAGACGGCCGCGTTGAGCAGCGGCGTCACCACCTGCCAGAGCTGGCCCAGCTTGGCCTGGCTGTACTGCGCGGTCAGCTTGGCCTGGGAGAAGGCGAGGATGAAGTGGCGCCTGCCCCAGAGCTGGCTGATGTAGGCGATCACCCCGGGCCGGGCACCGCTGACCGAGAGGCCGTACTTCGCGGCGAGTTCCGCCCGGGAGAGCCCCTCGTCGGCGGATGGCGGGGCGGTCGTGATGATCGCCCCGTCCTGGGTTGTGTCACTCACAAGTCGAAACTTTCGTCTTCACACTGCGCGGCGGAAAGGGAGCGGTCTGCCCCGGCTGGCCGGGGCGTCCTCCGGAGCTCTCCGGGGGACGCCCCGGTGCCGTAGGACCGAGCTTCTCAGATCACGGGGGGTCGTCCCAGTCGGGTGAGCCGCCATACCGTACGCCATCGCATCGGCCGACGGGGACCACAGGGAGTGCGCCAGCCCTCCTTGAAGCCGCCCATCCACGCCTTGAGGGCGTCGGACGAGGGGCGGCGGGCGAGCGTGAGCAGCAGCCAGACGCCGACATAGACCGGGACGAGGGGCGCGGGCAGGTTCCGGCGGGCCAGCCAGACCCGGTTGCGGGCCACCATCCGGTGGTAGACCGCGTGCCGGGACGGCGGGGTGGCCGGATGGAAGAGCACCATGTCCGCGCGGTAGTCGATCGACCACCCCGCGTCCAGGGCCCGCCAGGCCAGGTCCGTCTCCTCATGGGCGTAGAAGAACTCGTCCGGCAATCCGCCGACCTCGGCGAAGACCGAGGTGCGCACCGCGTTGGCGCCGCCGAGGAAGGTCGTCACCCGCGAGGACCGCATCGGGTCCGAGGCGCGCAGCCTCGGCACATGGCGGCGCTGGGTGGTGCCGGTCTCGGGATCGGCGATCCGGAAGCTGACGATGCCCAGCTTCTCGTCGTCGGCGAACGCCTCCCGCACCAGCTTGGCGGTGTCGGTGTTGGGCAGCAGTCCGTCGTCGTCGAGGAAGAGCAGGACATCCACCTCCGAACCGGAGGGGCCGAACGCCTCGATGCCGACATTACGGCCGCCGGGGATGCCGAGGTTCTCCGGCAGGTCGACCGTGCGGACGCCCTCGGGCACCCCGGTGACCGGGGCGCCGTTGCCGACGACGGCCACCTCGATCGGCTCGCCCTCCTGCGCCCGGACCGAGTCGATCAGCGCCCGCAGCTCCTCGGGCCGCTCCCCCATGGTGATGATGACCGCGCCCAGCCGGGGCGCGGTGCCCGGGGCGCTCACTTCAGCCTGCTGGAGGCGAGGATCGACACCAGGTGGAGCAGGGTCTGCACGACGGCGATCCCGGCGAGGACCGCGATGCCGAGGCGGGTGAAGAACAGATCGCCCTGGACCAGGTCGAGCACGGCCGCGGCCAGGATGAAGAGGCTGGCCTCGATCCCGCCGACGAGCCGGTGGAACTTGAGCGCCGCCGCCGCCCGCCGCGCCAGCGCCAGACCGGAGGAGCGCGGCACCGACGCCTCGTCCTTGACCGCCGCCAGTCCGCTGCGCTGGCGGGCCACGTCGACCAGGTCGGTCTCGGCCTTGATCAGGATCGCGCCGAGGGCCGCGACCGTGCCGAGGAAGGCCCACAGCCACGCCGGGTCGTCCGAGCCCTGGGCGCCGAAGAGGTCGGCGCCGCGCAGACCGAAGCCGACCAGCAGCGCGGCCTCGCAGAGGTAGTGGCCGATCCGGTCGAGGTAGACCCCGGTCACCGAGGTCTGGCCGCGCCAGCGGGCCACCTCGCCGTCGACACAGTCGAGCAGCAGATAGACCTGGAACAGCACGGCCGCCAGGATCGCCCCGGTCAGCCCGGGGATCAGCAGCGCGGCGCCGCCGAGCACCCCGACGACGACCATGAGGTACGTCAGCTGGTTGGGCGTGATCCGGGTGTTCACGAGATAGGGGTCGACCCGCAGCGAGATCTCCCGCATGTACAGGCGCCCGGCCCAGTGCTCTCCGCTGCGCCGGTCCTTCACACCCTCCGGGTGAACGACCGGACGGAGTTCAGCTACGGATGGTCTTGGCATAGTCGGCGTACGCGTCCCTGATCTGGTCGGTGGTGAGGTCGAGGTGCTCAAGGATGGTGAAGCGGCCCGGCCGGGTCTGCGGCGCGTACTCCACGGCCGCGATGAACTCCGCCACGGAGAATCCGATCTCCTCGGGCAGCACGGGCAGCCCGTGGCGGCGCAGGGTCTCGCTGAAGAGCCCCGCCTGCTCGCGCTCGCCCCGCAGATGCATGGCGAAGGCCGCCCCGAGCCCGACCTGCTCCCCGTGGAGCGCCGAGCGCCCCGGGTAGAGCAGGTCGAAGGCGTGGTTGATCTCATGACAGGCGCCCGAGGCGGGACGGCTGTCCCCGGCGACGGACATGGCGATGCCGGTGAGGACGAGCCCCTCCGCCAGCACGGTGAGGAAGGCGTCGTCCCCGAGGGTGCCCGGGTGGCGCAGCACCGCCTCCCCGGCCTGGCGGGCCATGGCGGCGGCCAGTCCGTCGATGGACTCCCCGGTGACCCGGTGGGAGAGCTCCCAGTCGGCGACACAGGAGATGTTGGAGATGGCGTCACCGATGCCGGAGCGGACATAGCGCAGCGGCGCGTCCCGGACCACTCCGAGGTCGATGACGACGGCGATGGGGGTGGGGACGCCGTAGGAGCCCCGCCCGTTGTCGTTGTCCAGGGTGGCGACCGGGGAGCACAGACCGTCATGGGCCAGGTTGGTGGCGACCGCGACCATGGGCAGCCCGACCCGCGCCGAGGCGTACTTCGCCACGTCGATGATCTTGCCGCCGCCGAGGCCGACGACCGCGTCGTAGTGCTTGCCCCTGATCGCGTCGGCGAGCCGCACCGCCGAGTCCAGGGTGCCGTCGTCGACCGGGTACCAGTCGGCGCCGGGCAGCGCGGGCGCCAGGCGCTCCCGCAGCGTCTGCCCGGAACCCCGGCTGATCGCGAAGGCCAGCCGGCCGGAGCTGGAGATCCGCTGGTCGGCGAGGATGTCGACCAGGTCGTCCAGCGCTCCCGGCCGGATGTCGACGACGACCGGCGAGGGGATAAGCCGGGTCAGTACTGGCACGCGATCTCACGCCCCTTGGCGAGGTCGTCGTGGTTGTCGATCTCGACCCAGCTGACCTCGCCGATGGGCGCCGTGTCCACGGTGAAGCCGCGGTTCACCAGCTCCTGGTAGCCGTCCTCGTAGTAGAGGTCGGGGTCCCGCTCGAAGGTGGCCTGGAGCGCGTCGGCCAGCGGCTCGGCGGCCTCGGGCTCGATCAGGGTGACGCCGATGTACTCCCCGGTCGCGCTCGCCGGGTCCATCAGCTTGGTGATCCGGCGCACGCCCAGACCGTCCTCGGTGATCACCTTCATCTCCTCGTCGGCGAGGTGCTTCACCGTGTCGAGGGCGAGGATGATCTTCCGGTCGCCGCCCCGGGCGTCCAGCAGGGTGCGCTCGACGGAGACGGGGTGGACGGTGTCGCCGTTGGCGAGGATGACGCCCCGCTTCAGCACCTCACGGGCGCACCACAGCGAGTAGGCGTTGTTCCACTCCTCCGCCTTGTCGTTCTCGACGAGGGTCAGCTTCAGCCCGTACCGCGCCTCCAGGTCGGCCTGGCGCTCGTACACGGCCTCCTTGCGGTAGCCGACGACGATCGCGGCCTCGGTCAGCCCGATCTCGGCGAAGTTGGCGAGGGTGAGATCCAGCACGGTTCTGTCGCCGTCGACGGGCACGAGGGCCTTGGGAAGCGTGTCGGTGTAGGGGCGCAGACGCCGTCCGGCACCGGCGGCCAGTACGAGGCCGATCATGCGGGTTCTCCTTCGTCATGTACGGCGGGTGCGGCGGAGGAGACCCAGAAGCGGATGCTCTCCACCAGCACCACGAGGGCGACGGCGGCCGCGAGGGCCGTCAGCGCGATGGTGAGGTCGTCGGCGGCGACCAGGGCGGCCAGGACGGTGACGGCCAGGACCCGGCCCTCATGGCCCCCGGTCACCCGGACCAGCCAGGCCGGGGGCGCGCCCGAACCGCCCCGGATCCGGTACACCGTGTCGTAGTGATGGTAGGCGACCGCGGCGACGAGCCCGAAAGCCGCGGGGAGCGCCCCGGGGGCGTCGGCGCGCACGGCGAGCGCCAGGACCGTGCCGTACTCGGCGGCCCGGAAGACCGGCGGGATCAGCCAGTCCAGCGGGCCGGCCAGCGGGCGGGCGACGGCGAGGGCGGAGGTCAGGACGTAGCCGAGCGCGGCCAGCACCGGCACCGGGGAGCCGTAGTCGCTCAGCGCGGCGGCGGTGAGCAGGCCCGCGCCGCCGAGCAGCGCGATCACGGGCGGGGCCAGCGCGGGCAGCCTCCGCGACAGCGGCGCCAGCGCGCGGGCCGCGGCCTCGGCGAGCGGCCCGGAGTCCGCCAGCTCGGCCAGCGCGCGGGCCGCGCGGTCGGTCCGCCGGGCCCGGCGGGTGAGCGAGCGCAGCAGCCGCCCGGCGGTGGTGTACGCGGCGGCGAAGGAGCAGCCGATGAGCAGGGCGTAGAAGACGATCCGGGGCGTGGTCACGGCGGTGAGCACGGCGATCATCGCCCAGCGCTCACCGATGGGCAGCACGATCATCCGGCGGATCCACACCGTCCAGCCGACGCTGTCGAGCCGGTCGGAGAGGGCGGCGGTGGGGCTGGTGTTGGCGACGGCGTCGTGGTTGGCCTCGTTGAAGGAGAAGTCCACGACATGGCGGCAGGTCTGGAGCACCATGGCGGCCAGCGCCAGCGCCCAGACGTCATCGCCGCCCCGGGCGGCGCCGAGCGCGAGCCCCGCGTAGTACGCGTACTCCTTCGCCCGGTCGAAGGTCGCGTCCAGCCATGCGCCCATCGTCGAGTACTGGAGCGAGTAGCGCGCCAGCTGTCCGTCGGTGCAGTCCAGGACGAACGAGACCAGCAGCAGCACCCCGGCGGCGACGAAGCCGGCCCGGGTCCCGGTGGCCGCCGCCCCGGCCGCGATCAGCGCGGTGATCAGCGAGGCCGTGGTGACCTGGTTGGGGGTGAACCCGCGCCGCGCGCACCAGCGGGCGATATAGCGGGAGTACGGGCTGACGCAGTAGGTGGTGAAGAACCCGTCCCGGCCCTTGACCGCCGTCTTCAGCCGAACCGCCTCGTCATCGACGGCCGAGACGGCCTGACGGGCCTCGTTGCGGGTCTGCGGATCATCCGGGACGGTCGCCACCAGGGAACCCAGCTCGGGCCGGTGTACGGAGGTGCCGTCGGCGTCCAGCGCCCCGGCGAGGGCGTCCGGGACGACGGTGGTCACGGTGGGCGCCTCGGCGGCGGCCAGCGCCCGTATCAGCGCGGCGCGGGCCCCCGGCTGCGCGGTGAGCGCGCCGGGGACGGCGGCGGCCGGGAAACGGGGGTCGGTCAGCGCCAGCCGCAGCGCGTGGACGTGCCCCACGAAACGGGCGTCCACGACGGCGACCCGCTCCGCCGCGGGGGCGGCGGCGACCAGCGCCGCGGTCTCGGCGGCACCCGGAGAGACCCGTACGTCAAAGCCCAGGGACCGCAGATCGCCCTCAAGCGACGATCCGGGGACGGGCGGACCGGTGAGGATGGCGGTCGACAGACGAACTCACTCCTTGCAACCGAGGGTGGGACACGCGGGGGCCCCGGCCCGTGGGCGGGCGGCGGCTCGTTGGCGCGGGCTTCGGCAGAGGCTATCGGATGCGCCGGGGAGGGAGTTCACTGCCCGAGGGCGGTGGCCGACGAGACCGGCGGCGCGGTGGGACCCGGCCCGAGCCCCTGCTGGAGATCATCATTGTCGATCCCCACCCCACCCGCCAAACCGGGTGCCCCCGCCCTGCGACACCACCCGCCCAGGCCCCCGCCCGCCCTCAATCCCGCCTCCACTCGCGTGCGACCCCACCCGCTCGCGAGCCAGGCCCCCGCCCGCACGGGCTGCGCCCTGCCGGTGGGCTTGCCTCATGCGTACCGAGGACGCCGGTTCCACCTGCTTGTGGGCACGGCGGTGCCACCGCTTGTGGGCAGGGGCCAGCTGCGCGCGACGGGTGGGGGCTCGGGACCACACGAGGGCGCGGCCAGGTGGCGAGCCGGGGTGGGTGGGCCCGCGACGGGGGCAGGCCGGCACGAGGACGCGCTGGAGGGCGGGCCAGCACGGGACCCGGCTGACCTGCGGAGCGTTTGCGCAGGTCAGGGGAATGACAACGGTGTTCAGTCCCGTGTTGCCTATACCCCCCACCCGTAGTTCACTGAGGGACGGAAGAGATCGCGGACCATGACGTCGGGAGGCTGTTTCCATGGGGGCTGGGCACGACCACGGGCATACGCACGGCGGCCGTCCGCCGACGACCGGCACGGCGGCGGCGGCCTACCGCAGCCGGTTGCGGGTCGCGCTGGCGATCACACTGAGCGTGATGGTCCTGGAGATCATCGGCGGGGTGGTCACGGGCTCCCTGGCCCTGGTGGCCGACGCGGCGCACATGGCGACGGACGCCATCGGGCTGGCGATGGCGCTGCTGGCGATCCATTTCGCCAACCGCCCGGCGAGCACCAACCGCACCTTCGGCTTCGCCCGCGCGGAGATCCTGGCCGCGCTCGCCAACTGTCTGCTGCTCCTGGGCGTCGGGGCGTTCCTGGTCTACGAGGCGGTGCAGCGGTTCATCGAGCCCGCCGAGACCAAGGGCGGGCTGACGATCGTCTTCGCGATGATCGGCCTGATAGCCAATGTCATCTCCCTGACGCTGCTGATGCGCGGCCAGAAGGAGAGCCTCAATGTGCGGGGCGCCTATCTGGAGGTCATGAACGACGCGCTCGGCTCGGTGGCGGTGCTGGTGTCGGCGACGGTCATCCTGGCCACCGGCTGGCAGGCCGCTGACCCGATCGCCTCGCTGGTGATCGGCGCGATGATCGTGCCGCGCACGGTGAAACTGCTGCGGGAGACCCTGAACGTCCTGCTGGAGGCGGCGCCGAAGGATGTCGACATGGCCGAGGTGCGGCGTCACATCCTGGGCCTCAAGGGGGTGGAGGACGTCCACGATCTGCACGCCTGGACGATCACCTCGGGGATGCCGGTCCTCTCCGCCCATGTGGTCGTGAGCCAGGAGGTCCTCGACGCCGTCGGCAACGAGCGGATGCTGCACGACCTCCAGGGGTGCCTCGGGGACCACTTCGACGTCGCCCACTGCACCTTCCAGCTGGAGCCGGTGGGGCACGCCCAGCATGAGGCGAACCTCTGTCACTGAGCTGCCACTGGGCTGTCACTGAGGGGACCACGGGCGGTCCGGCCCCGGGGGCGGTCCCCTGCGGGGCCGGGGGTCCCGGCCGCCCCGGGCCCGGCGGGGAACGCCTCCCGGGGGGATGGCCCCGGCGGTCCCCGTTCGCCCCGCCGAGTGGGGCCGGGCCCCCGGCGTACGGCAGACTGAGCAGTCCCCCGCACGGGTCGCGGTCAGCACCGGCCGCGGTCCCCTCACGGACCGAGGACCAGGTACCACAGCGAAGGATGGCCATGCCGACCTCTCCCGCACACACCGCCGGTGGCTCGTCGAGCGACACGACCGAACCGATTCTGCTCGAACTGGTCGACGAGCACGGCACCACCATCGGCACCGAGGAGAAGCTCGCCGCCCACCAGGCGCCGGGCAAGCTGCACCGGGCCTTCTCCGTCTTCCTCTTCGACGAGCAGGGGCGGCTGCTGCTCCAGCGGCGCGCGCTGGGCAAGTACCACTCCCCCGGTGTCTGGTCGAACACCTGCTGTGGCCACCCCTACCCCGGTGAGGCGCCCTTCACCGCCGCCGCCCGGCGGACCTATGAGGAGCTGGGGATCTCTCCGTCGCTGCTGGCCGAGGCGGGCACGGTGAGCTATCACCACCCGGACCCGGCCTCCGGGCTCGTGGAGCGTGAGTACAACCACCTCTTCGTCGGGATGGCGCAGGCATCGCCCGTACCGGACCCCGACGAGGTCGGCGAGACGGTCTTCGTCACCCCCGACGAGCTGGCCGCGCGGCACGCGTCGGTACCCTTCTCGGCCTGGTTCATGACGGTGCTGGACGCGGCGCGCCCGTCGATCAGGGAGCTGACGGGCCCCTCCGGCGGCTGGTGAGCACGGG
>NZ_JBHVHF010000173.1:0-17248 GCF_042800315.1 Streptomyces sp. NPDC057638 | reverse complement strand
CCTGGGCGGCGTACGCCTCGGCCGCGTGGGCGTCGCGGTCGGCCGCGTTGGCGGCGTTGCGGGCGGTGGCGGCGGACTTCGCGGCCTCGGCGGCGGACGCCTCCGCCTGATCGGCCGACTTGTCGGCGTCCTTGGCGTACTGGTCGGCGAGGCTCGCCGACTTCACGGCCTCCGCCGCGGCCTTCTTCGCCTCGTCGGCGGCCTTCACGGCGAGGGCCGCGGACTGGGCCGCCTCCCACGCGTTCTTGCTCGCCGTCGCGGCGGTACGGGCGGCCTCGGCGACCAGCTGCCGCATCTGCGCGCTGTGGGTGGCGGAGAGCTGGTCCTTGCGGTCGGCCATGTACTGGTCGGCCTGGATGAACCGGTGCAGCAGCGCGGAGGGGCCCGAGAGCGCGACCTTGGCGGCGGCCTTGACCTCCGGGCCACCGCTGGTGGTGAGCTGGGTGGCCCGCACCCGCTCGTCGGTGTTCCGGTCCACGTACTGACCGCTCTTGAGGTACGCGATCAGGGTCTTGGGCTGGGCGCTGCGCAGGGCCTTCTCGGCTCCCGCCCGCACACTGACACCGCCGGTGCTGGCGACCTGGGTGACCGCGACCCGGAGGTCGGTGTTGGCGGCCGTGTGCTGACCGGACGCCAGGAAGTCGTGGGCCTTGCGGGCATCGCCCTTCAGCGCCTCCGTGGCCGCCGTGCGGACGGCCTGGTAGGGGCTGTCGGTGACGAGCTGGGAGACACGCTCGCGGGCGTCGTCGTCCTCGGCCTCGCGCCGGTCGGCGCGGAGGTAGTCGATGACGCTCGCGTCGGTCCCGCTCAGCGCGCGGGCGGCGGCCTCCTGGCTCCAGGGGCCACGGTTCTTCATCGTCTCGACGGCCAGGACGCGGCCTTCGGCGGCGAGGGCCGGGGCATCGGCGCCGGGGCGCTCGGCGGCGGCCTTCAGCCGGGCCGCCTCCGTGTCGAGGGCCCGGTCGTCCTGGAGGATGTGACCGATACCGGCGACGGACTCGTCGTCCTTGGCCTTGAGGTCCTTGGCGTGCTCGACCGCGGCGGCGGTGCGGGAGGCGAGGTCCTCGGCCTCGGTCTTGCGGGCGACCTGGAACACCTTGTCGGCGGTCTTGGCCGCGGCGGCCGCGGCGGCCGCGGCCTGCTGAGCCGCGGTCGCGTGCCTGCCTGACTCCTTGGCCGCGTAGTCGGCCTTACCCGCCTGCTTGACGGCCTCCTCCGCCGCGTCGGCGGCGAGCCGGGCGTGGTTGGCCGCGTCTCCGGCGGCGTCCCGTGCCTCGAAGGCGGCGGCGGCGGACTCACGGGCCAGGGCGGCCGCGGCGTTCGCGGCGCGGTTGGCCTCGTTGGCATGGCGCCGGGCCTGTGCGGCGGCGGCGTCCGCCTTCGCGGAGTGCGCTCCGGCGGCGTTGGCGTGCTGGCTGGCGCTCTCCGCCGCCGCTGCGGCGTCATCGGCGTTGCCCGCGGCGGCCTTGGCCGCGTCGGCCGCCTTGGCCGCCTCCAGGGAGGCGTTACCGGCGTGACCGGCGGCTTCCTTCGAGTCGTCGGCGGCCTTGGCCGCGGCGCGCGCCTTCTTCGCGGCGGCGTTGGCCTCCTCCGCCTTGCCCTCGTTCGACGCGGCGGCGTTGGCCGCCCGGCGGGCGTCGGCGGCGGCCTCGGCGGTCGCGATGGCGGCGGCAGCGGCGGCGGCGGCCGCGTCGGCGGCGATCCGCGCGGCGTGGTTGGCGGCGTTGGCCGCGCCTATCGCCTGGTTGGCGGCGGTGGCGGCGCCCTGTGCCGCCTTGGCCGCCCGGTCGGCCGCGTTGGCCGCGCGGGCCGCGTCCTTGCCGGCCTCCTGGGTCTGCCGGGCCGCCTCCTGGGCGGCCTCCTTCGCCAGCCGGGACGCCTCCACCGCGCGGTCGGCGGCCTCCTTGGCCGCGTTCTTGGACGCGACGGCCTGCGCGCCCGCCCGCTTGGCCTGGGCGACGAGCTGGGTGAGGGTGGCCCGCTCCTTGTCCCGGTTGCGCGCCACCTGGAGCCCGACCGCGAGGAACTCGCGGACATCGGCCCGGGTCCCGCGCAGCGCGAGCCGCCCGGCGGCCTTGACCGCCGGTCCGCCGACGCTGACGAGCTGGGTCACCTGGACCCGCTCGTCCATGGCCCGCGCGTCGTACTGGCCCTTGTCGAGGAAGGCGGCGACATCCTCGGGGGTGCCCTGGAGGGCGGCCAGCCCCTTCTCCCGCACACCGATGTCCCCGGTGCTGACGATCTGGGTGGCCTGGACCCGCTGATCCTGGATCAGGGGCGCGCGCCACCCGCCCATCAGGAAGTTCCGCAGGTCCTCGCTGGTCCCGGAGAGGGCCTTCTTCGCGGCCTCCCGTACGCCCGGTCCACCGACGCTGAAGACCTGGACGGCGGCGACGCGGTCGTCATGCCGCTGGACGACGGCGTGGTCGACGTCGAGGAACTTCCGTACGTCGGCGTCCGAGCCGAGCAGCGCCGTCTCGGCCGCGGCCTTGACCCCGGGCCCGCCACGAGTCCAGTGCTGGACGACCTCACCACGGGCGGTCAGCTGCGGATCACCGGTGTCGTCCGCCACCTCCACCGCGGTCGCCGGTACGACACCCAGCAGTCCCGCCAGCAGTGCGGCGGGCACCGCCCCGGCCGCCAGCCGCCGCAGTCGCGGGAACCCCGCGAACGCCGGAGTCACCGGGGTCTCCAGGGGAGGCCCACTCGCTCTCGTGCTTCCGCTCGATCGTGATCGAGATCTGAACACATCGGTCCTTTCTCACCAGACACATGGAGACGCCAGGGGCCGTACGCGACGGCCCCGGCCCTGTGCTGAGCGGGAAGCGGGAACGATAGTGGCAGCAAAATGGACACAAGCCTCAAAAGGTGCCAGCGAAATCACGCTTTGGCCCGCCCGGCGCAACAAGGCAGACATTCAAGGCTATTGGCGTCACAGACGGTGATACTTTACATGTCTCTTAGGTAGATAAATGGTGCGGCAAGCTGCTGTTGCACCATTTGACCCCGAACCCCCCGGAAGGAACCTCTGTGATATCCCGTGCCCGCAAGGCTCTGCTGGTCGGCGTCGCAGGCGCGGTCGTGGTAGGCACCGGCCTCACGACCCTCGCCGTCGCGGACGAGGCGCCGAGCACCACCGCCGTCCCGGCCTCCGCCGCCGCCATGCCCGTCGCGGTCGAGGACTTCGTGCACCCCGGCGCCGCGCGCCTCAAGGCGGAGCGCAACGTCACGCTGAAGAAGGGCGACGGGCACATCACGCTGGTGGACTGCGCCGTCGCCGACGACATCATGGTCGACTCGCGCGCCGACGGTCAGCCGTTCTGCTTCGACGTCACCTCGAAGTCCGGCTACCTGTCGCTGGAGCTGCCGGACAGCTTCGCGATCTGGACCGAGGCCCACCCGGTCCGCGCCACCCTCACCGCCAACGGTGAGAAGACCGTCGTCAACGTGCCGAAGAACGAGCACGCCGCTGTCGGTGAGGGCGACGGGGAGACCGGCAAGAAGCGCTCGGTCCTGGTCGAGCTGCGCGTCACGGGCTGACCCCTGGCAGGGTGACCCGGCCGGTGCGGCCGGGTCACCGACGCGGGACGCCCGGCCCCGGCGCGTACCCGTCGGCCCGGCGCCTCCGTCAGCCCCGCGCCCTCGGGGCGGGCCTGGCTCACCCGGTGGTCCGGGACCTTGTGGCGCGGCGGGGCGAGCCCTTCAGGCCGGGCCGGGCCCTGGTGCCCACCCGGCTCCACACCCACCCACCCGCCCCCGCCCCTCGGGGTGTCACCGCCCCTTCAGCGGCCCATGATCACCGTCCATGTGCCGCCGCAGCAGCACCCGGCAGTCGGCCGCCCGCGAGTGGTCGTAGCCGACCCGGGCGTCCCGCTCGGCGGCGACGAGGTCGTCACAGACCTGACAGTCGTACGTCTCAGAGGTCTCAGAGACATGAGGTGTCTCATTCACGGCTGATCCCTTCGCTGCTGGGCGCGGAGCACCCGGGCGGCCCGCACATCACGCACGGCCACCCCCCACCCCGTCAGTTGCTTCTTGAGCCAGGCGTCACTGACGCGGTACTCGGCGGCGAGGCCCTTGATGGTCTCGCCCCCGCGATAGCGGGCGACCACGGTCTCCTCGCTCGCGCGGACGCGTTCACGACCGTCGGCGGGCAAGCGCCCACCCCCTTCCTCGACGCCGCTGGAGGACGAGGAAGGGCCGGACCAGCAGCGTCCGCGCGGTCCGGGGAGCGATCCCGAGGATGTACCGGTCGGGCCCGTCCGGAATCACGACCGACACCGGCACTCTCCGCCCCAGCCGCGCCCGCGCTGCCCGCTCCTCCGCCGGATCGCTGGCCCACACCCGCATCTCCGTCGGCGCGTCGGGCACCGGCACCCGCTCACAGCGGCTGGCCCACGGCGCCCGCCCCGGCTCGGGATCGAGCCCGTCCGCGAGCCACAGCGCCTGCCGCTGGAGCCAGACCAGGGCCTGGTCCTGGGACCGGGTGCGGAAGGTGCCGAGCGTGTACGAGACGACCTGCCCGGTCCCGTGGACCGGCCCCTCGGCCAGGACGTAACAGAGATACGAGCAGGCCCGCCCGCTCATACGGGCCCACCCCCGTCCTCCAGCAGCCGCGCCAACTCGGCATCAAGCCGCGCCTGCCGCGCCTGAGCCTCCAGCCCTCGGCTCCACTCATCGAGGCACTCGCCGTCCCACCGCAGCCGCAACAGCTCGAATCCGAGCCCCAGCCGCGTCTCGGCGCCCCCGAGCGCGAGTACGGCCCACCCCCATAACCGCCTCATAGCAACCGCCGCCAACGGTTGATCTCCCGCACGCGCTCCCGCAGCGCCAGCAAGAGCGGTGAATCCTCATCCTGCTGAGCGTGTGGAGCCGGTTGACAGTTGCATCCGATCGGGTGTGGCACAGGTGCGGTGGGGTTCGCCGCTGATGACTGGCCGCAGAGGATGCCATTGCGTTGCGGCAAGGCGGCGCGCTTGAGACTGATCTTGTGACTCTCCGTCATACGCAGCAGGATCGTGATGGCGGAAGCGGAGCAGAAGTGTCCGAGTGATTACCCAACGTGGGTACCATCACTGAAGGCCGAGAAGAGCACGTCGCACGGCACTCATGAACGGGAGCGCGGCCGATGCCTCAGTCGTCGCGTACGAAGCAATTGCCTACCAAACTGTTGGCCGACCCTCGGATGATCGACGCTTGTCGAGCACGGGACTTTGCGGTGGTCTTCAAGCTGGCCAAGACGTATGCGGGCATCTACCCGTCAATGATCGCTCGGCTCTGCGATCTGACACCTAGCCGAGTCGGTGAGGTGATGTCAGGGCGCCGCCAGTTGGTCCACATGGATGTGATCGAGCGTGTCGCGGACGGCTTGCGCATTCCTGGTTGCATGCTCGGACTCGCTACGCGTCCGTGGGAGATGCCGACGACAGCCGCCGCGTCCCTGGAGAGCCGAGCCGTTGCCAGCGATGACGTGGCTAGCCTCCTAGCCCTCACGGTCCGGGCTCACCCCGGCCAGTCCACTCTCCACGCCCTCCAGTCCTCAATTGAGGACTACTGGCGTAGGGATGACGAGCACGGCGGCGAAGCGTTGAGGCCAGCGGTGGTGGGGCAACTGCGCTATGTCGAGGGTCTCTTAAAGGAGAGTTCCCCGGAGGATGTTCGACGTGGCCTGTTCGGAATCGCTGCGGAGCTGGCACGCCTCACGGGATGGACACACTTCGATGCTCGCCAGTTCAGCGAGTCCCGGATCTACTTCGCTGAGGCCCTTCAGTTCGCCAAGGTGATCGACGACCGCCAGTTCATGGCCAATGTCCTCGCGTGTATGAGCTTGCAGGCGACGTATCAGGACAAGCTTGCCGACGCCGTTGCCTTGGTCAAAGCAGCCCAGAACGAAGCCCGCTCTTCCGTCGAGACCACACCGCGTGTTCTGTCGATGCTTTCTATGAGGGAGGCGTTTGCCTATGCGGCCATGGGTAGCCCTCTCGCGCACCAAGCCATCTCTGAGGCACAGCGCCAGTTCGCACAGGTACAAGCAGGTGATTCGGATCCTGCGTGGGTGACCTACTTCGATGAGACCAAGCTGATAGTGGACACCGGGATCGCCCATGGACGGCTGGGTGAGGCTGCTGTGGCCGAGCCGCTGATCGAGGAAGCCCTCCGTAACGAGACCAGCGCCAACCGGCGAGGACGGGCCTTCCATGCATTCTGGCTGGCCCGCACCCAACTCGACCTCGGAAACCTGGACCAGGCATGCCACACGGCCACGCAAGCTCTGGAGTCTGCGATGGCTGTTGTCTCCCAGCGTGTGGTTGGCCACCTAAGGGAGTTCTACGCTCAGTTGGCTCCGTACCGAAAGAGCCGA
Source organism: Streptomyces sp. NPDC057638 (assembly GCF_042800315.1). NCBI lineage: Bacteria > Bacillati > Actinomycetota > Actinomycetes > Kitasatosporales > Streptomycetaceae > Streptomyces > Streptomyces sp. NPDC057638. Next base: position 10,887 of record NZ_JBHVHF010000173.1, on the reverse strand, counting down.
GAGGTCACCTCCTTCGAGGAACGGCTGAGCGAGGCACTGCCTGTGCCGGTCAGCGGATGGCCTCATCCATGAGCACGTACAGCAGCCCAACAAGCGACCCACTGCTCACGATCTCGCGACGGTCGATCATTCCTCTCACCTCGGTGAGGGGAATCCACTCGATGCGGTCGGATTCGTTCTTCTCCGTTGGTGGTCCAACGTATGTCGCGCCGTCCGCCCGGAAGAGATGGTGCTGTGAATCGGTGATCCCGTTGGCGGGCTCCGCGTAGATCAGCGGCTTCATGGGCCCGGGACGCCAGCCTGTCTCCTCCAGGACCTCCCGGCCTGCCGCCTGCTCCGGTGATTCGTCTTCCTCTATGAGCCCCATGGGCAGTTCCCACGCCCACACGTCCGTGATGAAGCGATGACGCCACATCATCAAGACCTCGCGTCGTTCGTTGACGACAGCGGCCACGGCCAAGTGGCGCAACTTGATCACATGGTGTTCCCAGCGGTGCCCGTCTGGCGTCTCAACATCGGCGAGCCACAGGTTCACCCAGGCGTTCTCGTAGACCGGACGCTCACCGTGGATCTTCCACCGCATCGCTGTGACCCCTCTCGTTCGTTCTCCAGAATCGCAGAGAAGAAAGGGGCGGGGGCTGGGTATGGACGCAACGCACGCACACTGGCAAGGCAGGGTGGGCCACATCTGGGAGTTCAGTGCGTCGCGCACCTTGGGACGGCGCTGCCCTCCACGACGTCCTGGTGCTGTCGCTGGGCGCCGCGCCCGGCCTACACTTCCCGCCTACGTCCAGTCGTGCTCGATGAGCGCCCCGCCCTGACGTAGATACCCCAACAGCCCGGCCCCCGGATACTCGATCAGGTCGACCCCGGCCAACTCGTCCACCTCGAACCACCGCAGCCCCAGGCACTTCTCCGGCTCGGTGTTGACCGGCTCGCCCTCCCACTCCGTGGCCTCGAAGAAGAAGCCGATCCGCCCGGCACCCTGACAGTGGTGCACCACCTGGACGAGCCGCAGGTGTTCGGGCGCGACAGTGACGCCGGTCTCCTCGTACAGCTCCCGGGCGGCGCCGACGGTGAGCGGCTCGCCCTGGTCGAGCTTGCCCGAGGGCATGTGCCAGCGGCCGTAGCCGTAGGGGCTGCCGCGCTGGGACAGGAGGACCCTGTCGCCGGAGCGGAGGATGACATGGGTGTCGATGACGGGGTGGGCCGGTGGTCCGCTCATGTTCCCTGACCGTTGGGGAGGAGATGGGAGGGGCGAGAGGCTATCGCAGTCGCACGTGGCCTGGCGGGTACTCCAGTGTGCTCACACCGTTTCCTGTCCTGGAAACGGGAACTCCTTGCGCCGGACCGCCGGGCGCCACGACGATGGGCCCTCTCTCCGACGAGAAGGGGCTCTCATGTCATTGAAGCGACTGGTGGGGGAATGCGAGGACGGTGAATGCGCCACCATCTACGCGACGGGGCGTGGAACCGTCGCCGTTCAGGGAACCTTAATCTCCGGCCATGGCCTGACCATTCCCGATCAGGAGGCACTGGTGGAGATCCCGATCCATTTGATTCGAAGGGTCGTTCATGAGCACCTCAACTGAGACCCTGGGCTACTGGTTCGACACCTTCCAGGAATCCGCCTTCCGGCTGGAGACGCTGGACGACTACAGCCAGTCCGGGAGCGTCGGCGCCTACCAGGATTTCCTGGCCGGTCGCCCTCAGCCCGAGGCGTTCAGGGCGGCGGACTGGGTGACGACCGTCGGCGGGGCGATCACGGCGGGCAAGCGGATGTACCGCGTACATATCCTCTCCCGGCCGCTGACGGACTACCTCCGCTTCGAGCTGACCTGGGGGTACCACCGCAATATGGCGGCCGGGGAGGAGTTCTTCATCCTCGACACCACGGACCAGCCGAACCCGATCCCCGGCGCCCCCGACTTCTGGCTCTTCGACGGTCTGACCGTTGGTCAGATGAGCTACGACGAGCACGGGCGGTACCGAGGCACGGAGTTCCTGGACGAGGCACGGGCGCCTGAGTTCCTCGCCTACCGGGACACCGCCATGGCCCACGCCGTACCGTTCCCCGAATGGTGGGCAGAGCACGGGGAGTGAGGAAGTCCGAGCTGGGATCGGCGCTGCGGGCACTGCGGGATTCCTCCGGTCTGGAGGCCAAGGCGGTCGCCCGTGGCGCCGCCATGTCCCGCTCCAAGCTGTCCAAGATCGAGACCGGGCGGATGGCCCCCAGCGTCACCGACGTCGATCTGATCCTCACCGCCATAGGAGTCTCGGAGGCGGTCAAGGCCGAGTACATGACGGCGGCCCGGGAGGCGGCCACCGAGGCCACCGCCTGGCGGTTGGTCCGCAGACTCGGCTACAGCCGCAAGCAACAGCAGGTGCAGGCTCTGGAGGCGCAGACCTCCGTACTACGGCTGTTCCAGCCGTCGCTCGTGCCGGGGCTCCTCCAGACACCGGACTACATCCGCGCCGTCTTCGCCCGGAAGAACCTCTCCGCAGAGCAACTTGACCGCACGATCATGGCGCGGCTCGCGCGCCAGAGTGTCTTGCGTACGGAAGGGAAGACCTTCCGCTTCACCATCACGGAGCCCGTACTGCGCTGGCGGATCCTTCCTCCGCTCGCCATGGCGGAACAGGTCGACCGGCTGGTGTCACTCTCCCGGCTTCCCGGAGTGGATATCCGGGTCGTTCAGCTCTCCGCCCCGCAGAACGACTTCCCCGCGCACTCCTTCTCGATCAAAGACGAGCGCACGGTGACACTGGAGACCGTTCACGCCGAAGTGGTCGTCACCGACCCCCGGGACATCGCCCTGTACACCGCCAAGTTCGAGAACTTCGCACGGAACGCCCTCGCCGACGACGCAATGCGAAGCCTGCTGGAATCCATCCGCGACGAGTTCTTGCGCGAACAGGAAACCGCCTGGAAAGGAGAACCCCCGGGGCCAAGGATGGGAAAGCCGCGAAACGAAGGCTCACCCTCCCGGGAGGAATTGTGATCGATGACCTGTACTCGCTCGACATCGGGAACGTGGTGTTCTCGGCGGCGTGCGGCGGCCCATGTACCGAGGGGTGCGTCACCCTCGGCCGGATCGGGACCGACGCCTGGGCCCTCGGTGACAGCAAGCGCCCGGAGGCCGAGCCCCTGCGCTTCACGACGGCCGAGCTGACGGCGGCCGGGATCGCCCCGGAGCGCTTCGGACTCTCCTGACGCGGGAAGCGAGCGTCACGTGCACCACCACGGCTATCTGTGGTGCGGCCCCAAGCAGCGCTTCGACGACGAGGCCCTGCGAAGGCCGCCGCACCCCGATCCACCACCCGGCGACCAGCCCGATCGGCTCCAGCGGTACCGCGAGGCCGTCACGGAGTTCCCCCGGTCCGAGGTACCTCCCATGGAGACGGCGTACTGGCTGGTGAAACCACGGGCCATAGTCCAGGGCACTTGGCGGGAACCGGTGGAGGCGGCCCGGTGGCTCGGGGAGCGGCTGGCGGAGTACACGCCCCGCTTTCACTCCCGGGCCGAGCGTGACGGCCTCCGGCTCCCCTTACTGGTCACCGATGCCACCCAGCGACTGGGATGGGGCGGGGATATCTCTCTGGGCTTCTACCTGGAGCGCCCGTCGTTCCTGGCGCTGGCGCTGGTGACCTGCTCCCCGAACCGGGCGCGCCCGGAGTTGATCTGCCCGACCGCATGAGCGTCGCGACCCAGGCGCCGCCTCCACCTCCGTACGTACGGACGACTCAGGCCCGAGGCCGCCCCATCGCCCGGAACGCCCACCCCGCCCCCCGCCAGCGCTCCGCGTCCAGCGCGTTGCGGCCGTCCAGGATGACCCGGGACGAGACGACCTCGCCCAGCGCCGCCGGGTCCAGCTCGCGGAACTCGCGCCATTCGGTGAGGTGGAGGACGACGTCGGCGCCCCGGACGGCCTCCAGGGCGGAGGGGGCGTAGCTGAGGGTGGGGAAGAGGCGGCGGGCGTTGGCCATGCCCTTGGGGTCGTAGACGGTGACCTGGCCGCCCTGGAGGTGGATCTGGCCGGCGACGTTGAGGGCGGGGGAGTCGCGGACGTCGTCGGAGTCGGGCTTGAAGGTGGCGCCGAGGACGGCGACCCGCTTGCCGAGGAAGGAGCCCGCTCCGACGGCCTCGCGCGCCAGCTCGACCATATGGGAGCGGCGGCGCATGTTGATCGAGTCGACCTCGCGCAGGAAGGTCAGCGCCTGGTCGGCGCCCAGTTCCCCGGCGCGGGCCATGAAGGCGCGGATGTCCTTCGGCAGACAGCCGCCGCCGAAGCCGATCCCGGCGCGCAGGAACTTGGATCCGATGCGCTCGTCGTGGCCGATGGCCTCGGCCAGCTTGGCGACATCGCCGTCGGCGGCCTCGCAGACCTCGGCCATGGCGTTGATGAAGGAGATCTTGGTGGCGAGGAAGGAGTTCGCGGCGGTCTTGACCAGTTCGGCGGTGGGGAAGTCGGTGACGACGAAGGGGGAGCCCTCGGCGATCGGGGTGGCGTAGACCTCGCGGAGCAGCTTCTCGGCCCGCTCGCTGGTGGTCCCGACGACGATCCGGTCGGGGTGGAGGGTGTCGCCGACGGCGAAGCCCTCCCGCAGGAACTCCGGGTTCCAGGCCAGTTCGACGCCCTCGGGCGCGGTCTCGGCGAGCAGCCGGGCGAGCCGTTCGGCGCTGCCGACGGGCACGGTCGACTTGCCGACGACCAGCGCGGACTCGCGCAGATGGGGGGCGAGGGAGGCGAAGGCGGCGTCGACGTACGACATGTCGCAGGCGTACTCGCCGTGCTTCTGCGGGGTGTTCACACAGACGAAGTGGACATCGCCGAACGCGCCGACCTCCGCCCAGGAGGAGGTGAACCGCAGCCGCCCGCTGGATCCCTCGATCCCGGCGACATGCTTGGCGAGCAGTTCCTCCAGGCCCGGCTCGTACATCGGCACGCGCCCGGCGGAGAGCATCTCGATCTTCTCGGGGACGATGTCGAGCCCGAGCACCTCGAACCCCAGCTCCGCCATGGCCGCAGCGTGGGTGGCCCCGAGGTAGCCGGTGCCGATCACGGTGATCTTCAGGGCCATGCGGTACTCCAGTGCGTACGGGGTCGGCGGTCGTCCCGGAGGCAGGGCCCGGGGGCGCGACCCGAGCATAGCCGCGCACCCTGGCGGGTCCTCTTGTCGCTGCCGCGGCCTGTCGTCAAGCTCACGTATGCCCGTGGCGAGGCCGCCGCCTACCATTGGTTACTTAACGGTAGTTAGCAACTCTGGGGAGTGAGTGAACGTGGCCGGATCGACTGGTAACGCAGAGTTCGACCTGTACCGCCCGGCGGAGGAGCACGACGCCCTCCGCGATGCCGTCCGCTCGCTCGCCGAGGCCAAGATCGCGCCGTTCGCCGCCGAGGTCGACGAGGAGGGCCGCTTCCCGCAGGAGGCCCTGGACGCTCTTGTCGCCAACGACCTCCACGCCGTCCATGTCCCCGAGGAGTACGGCGGCGCGGGCGCCGACGCGCTGGCCACCGTGATCGTGATCGAGGAGATCGCCCGGGTCTGCGCCTCCTCCTCCCTGATCCCGGCCGTCAACAAGCTGGGCTCGCTGCCGGTGGCCCTCTCCGGCTCCGAGGAGCTCAAGCGGCGCTATCTGTCCCCGCTGGCCAAGGGCGACGCGATGTTCTCGTACTGTCTCTCCGAGCCGGACGCGGGCTCCGACGCGGCGGGGATGAAGACGAAGGCGGTCCGCGACGGCGACCACTACGTCCTCAACGGGGTGAAGCGCTGGATCACCAACGCGGGCGTCTCCGAGTTCTACACCGTCATGGCCGTCACCGACCCGGAGCAGCGCTCCAAGGGCATCTCGGCCTTCGTGGTGGAGAAGTCCGACCCCGGTGTCTCCTTCGGCGCCCCCGAGCGGAAGCTCGGCATCAAGGGCTCCCCGACCCGCGAGGTCTACCTCGACAACGTCCGCATCCCCGCCGACCGCATGATCGGCGCGGAGGGCACCGGCTTCGCCACCGCCATGAAGACGCTCGACCACACCCGGATCACCATCGCGGCCCAGGCCCTCGGCATCGCCCAGGGCGCCCTCGACTACGCCAAGGGCTATGTCCGCGAGCGCAAGCAGTTCGGCAAGCCGATCGCCGACTTCCAGGGCGTCCAGTTCATGCTCGCCGACATGGCGATGAAGCTGGAGGCCGCCCGCCAGCTCACCTACGCCGCCGCCGCCAAGTCCGAGCGCCTCGACACCGACCTGACCTTCTTCGGCGCGGCGGCCAAGTGCTTCGCCTCGGACGCGGCGATGGAGATCACCACCGACGCGGTCCAGCTCCTGGGCGGCTACGGCTACACCCGCGACTACCCGGTGGAGCGCATGATGCGCGACGCCAAGATCACCCAGATTTATGAAGGCACGAATCAGGTGCAGCGGATCGTGATGGCGCGGAACCTGCCGTAGCGGGGTTTCACAGGTCAGCAGCCCTCTTGGAGCGCCGGGGAGGTTGGGTCCGCCGTCTGGTCCGTTCGGGTCCGTTTCGGCCTTTCCCAGGCGTCATGCTGGGGGAACCCTGGGCTGGCCGAAGCCAGGAAACCGGCTCCGACCTGCGTAAACACCACGGCCCCCGGCGTGACGCCGGGGGCCGCTCGCATGACGAGTCGGGGCGGTTGGGGGGATCAACGGAGCGGGCAGTCCACATCGAGCGGGGTCCGATTCGGGGAGCAGCACACCACCGCCAGGGACAGGAACGCGGGCCGCTCAAGGTAGAACCCGTGGGACACGTCCCCGCCCCACCGCAGTCGTTCAGCGGCGGAGCCGACCAGTATCGCCAGCCACGGGCTGTCACGGTCTGACTCAGAGGTGAATCGGGGTGCGTAGCGGATGAGCTGGTCCCCGAGCCATTCCGCTGCTTCTTCCGGCTCCGCCCAGGTGCCGCGTACCAGTTCCCTGGGTTTGATGAGCCAGTACGCCGATTCGAGCGGCGGGAGGTCCACGACGGGGAACTCCGCCTTGACCTCCTTGTAGCGCTGGACCAGGTCTGTCCTGCCGTCGGCCGGAGGCGGGTCGGAGTGTGGAGGTCGCCTCAGGGCCTCGTCATCGAACCGATGCTTTGGACCGGTCCACAGGTACCCATGGTGGTGCAACTGTCGTCCCGTTCAGGGCAGGAAAGCGCGGCAAGCGTTCCACCGGCTCCGATCCTTGGGGCGAGTCGGAGCCGGTGGAGCGCCGGGGGCGGCCGTCAGGCGGACAGGCCGAATCGCGCCGGGTCGATACCGGCTGCCTCCAGTTCGGCGGTGGTGAACCTCAGCGGCTCGGCGCCAGGGCGCTTGCTGTCACCCATGGCCCAGGCGTTCGGGCCGATCTTGGCCAGCAACGCGCAGGATTCGCCGTCCGGGTGGGTGTTGCCCCCACATGCCTTCGTGAACACCACGCCCTTGATGTCGAGCGTGTACAGGTCGGTTCCGTTCTGCATGGGCACGCCTTCCTGATCTCTTGATGGCCGCAGGTGCGGCCCTTCCCTGTCGGTGGCCAACTCGGCATCGCAGGCACGAACCGTCACCCGATTCCCGCCCGCCGCCGCATCAGCGCCGCACACACCTCGCACCCGGAAACGGGCTTCGAGGGACAGGAAGGTGCGACCAACGTTGCCGTGGACTCCATGAACGGGACCTTAGGAGCCAAGAGTCAGGCAGAAATTGAATATTCTCGATTATTCTCACGTGATGCTGGAGGATGCCTCGACATTCACCAGCGGCTCCCGACAACCTGTCTCCGGTTGTTCGACTCAGGAGAGGAGATCGAGCATGGCGCGCAGACTGCGCTTCAACGGCACGGGGTCGGGAGAAGGAGGGTGTCCGGCGGTCCACGAGGACCTCGACTCGGGTGAGGTGATCGTGCACGGCCAGCCTCTGACGGACCCGGAAGACGTGGGTCGGCTTCGGCACCTGAGTGAGGGCGAAGTGGCCATCGTCGTACCGCGAGACCTGTTGGTGGATTGGACACCGAAAGACAAGACCCGGCACGTGCGCATCATCGACCTCGACGCGTTCGGCAAGCTCTTCGAGAACTTCGAGCACACGGCATGGCGGCTGGAGACCCGGCGCAGGTACGCGTCCGACGACATCAGCGATACGTATGACCAGTTCCTCCGAGGCGAGCGCCCGGTGTGGGACCTGGACACGCCGTGGGCCCGAGCCATCAAGGCGAAGACCGCAGGAGGAGCGATCGTCGGCCGGGTACGGATCGTTGACACCCCGCCTACTGACGGACAGCGTTACCTCACGGCGCACGCGGAGAAGAACCAAGCCCTCGGGGAGGACATCCGGAACCTGTCGCGTACGCACGCCGAAGCTCTTCAGCTCCCTTTGGAAGACTTCTGGCTGTTCGACAGTCGGCTCGTTGCGCTGCTGCGGTTCGATGGTGATGACAATCTCGTGGACGTGGAGCTGATCACTGAACCCTCCGAGATCGTCCGGTACGCCAGGGTCCGTGACGCGGCGTGGCACCAGGCCGTGCCGTACCAAGAGTTCACAGCAGAGCCGAGCGAGTAGACAGAGCGGGTACCGGTGAGCACGGACTACCAGAGGGCACGTGAGGATCTGGGGCGGAGGCTTCGAGAGCTGCGCTCCGAAAGCCCAACCGGCCGTCTCACCGGTACCTCTTTGGCGCGGCGGCTCGGTTGGCCTCAGTCGAAGATCAGCAAACTGGAGAACGGTCGCCAGACACCCACTGCGGATGACCTCCGGGCATGGGTCGACGCCACGGGGCATCCAGGGGTGTACGAGGAACTCCACGGCCGGTTGCAGGGCTTTGAATCGCACATCAGGTCATGGCGCCGACAGCTGGCGAAGGGCCACCGTCCCGTCCAGGAGACGTGGAGCACGGTTACCGACGGGGCCCGAGAACTGTACGTGTGGGACTCGTTCCTCGTGAACGGTCTCCTACAGACCCCGGACTATGCCCGTGCCGTCTTCGAACATTACTCCACCCTCCAGAACTCACCCCGCGACACCGAGGACGCGGTACGGGCCCGAATGAAGCGGCAAGAGTGGCTGTATCGCTCGGGCAACCGCCTGCACCTCCTGCTGTGGGAGGGAGTGCTGCGAGCACAGGTATGTCCACCGGACGTTCTGACAGCCCAACTGGACCGCCTCATAGGCGCTGTGGGCATGGACACCATCCGGCTCGGGATCGTGCCCCTGAACGCCGTTCTGCGGGTACCCCCCGCCAATGCGTTCTGGATCTTCGATGACGGTCTGGTGATTACAGAGGACTGGCACGCCGAACTCTGGTTGGACGACGCCGACACGGTCGCCCTGTACCGCCGTGTGTGGGACACCCTGTATGAGTCGGCCGTCTTCGGCGCCGACGCCCAGCACCTGATCACGGTGGCACGTCGCGCACTCACTGCGTAGGACCGCTCAACGGTGCCACCCGAAGCTCACCGAACGGGCCCTGGCTCAAACAACCGTGCCAGGGGCTCCGCCACGCCGACCTCGTGCGGCTGGCTCGCTGGCGCAGGGGGGAGCAGGTCCGCACGGCCGTCCTCTGCCCCTCCTAGGTCCTGTCCGGGTCAGACGCCAAGGCCCTTGACGTACTCCTCGAAAGGTAGGGCGTGCGTGAGGGCGATGCGCTTCCACTCCTGATTGGGGGCCGGGTCACCCCCGTAGGCTTCCCGGTTGATCTGGGTGCCGTCGGGCCGGAAGTTCAGCCGGGCGATGCGAGCTTCGTCGAACATCCACCAGTCCTGCCCCGGGAGGGGAAGCCCGTGGCTTCCCTGTGTCACATCCAGCACCCGGATGTCCTCACCAGCCGCGATGTTCCCGGGGATGCCCCACGCGAACTGGTAGCGCTGGTAGTCGGTGAGTGGCTGACGCACGATACGGACACGACCGATGCGCCGACCTGACTGGACGAATCCGCGTACCCGTTCATGCCAGCGGGCGTTGTGGTCGGCGGGCCTGTCCTCGCCCCGCAGAAAGCGGGCGACGTTCTCCTGTTCCCTGGGCATGGTGTACGTCGGCTGGGCCTCGAACCGCCATGCCTCCCGTTCGAAGGCGTCGAAGAAACGGCGCCAGTCCGCACCGTCCAAGAGCACGGTCGGCCTCCCTCAAGGCTCGGTCGGGGCGCGTACCGGGACGCGCCGTGGTGGCAGGGTACCCACGACCGTCATCTCTCCGCCGCCTTCTTCTCCAGCTCCACCCTGACCAGCACCTCCGCCGCCTCCCGTGCCGCCGTCGCCGTCTCCGGGGAGCCGGTGAGGGCGGCCGTCGCCATGGCGCCGTTGGCGAGGATCGCCAGCTGGTCGGCGAGGCGGGTGGCGGTGGGGGCGGGGAGGGGGAGGGCGGCGGTCAGGGTGGCGAGGTAGGCGCGCATCGACTCCTTGTGGCCACGGGAGAGGGCGGCGACGCCGGGGGAGACGCCGTGCAGCTCCCCGTACGCGTTGATGAACGCGCAGCCGTGGAAGTCCGGGCGGGCGAACCACTCGGCGAGGTAGTCGAAGACGGCCAGGATCCGTTCGTACGGGGTGTGGGCGTGCGCGTCGCCGTAGGCGGCGATGGCGGTGAGGACCTCGGTGTCACGGCGCCGGAGCACCTCTTCGACCAGGGCCTCCTTGGAGGGGAAGACCTGGTAGAGGCGTTTGAGGGAGACTCCGGAGGCGGCGCGGATGGCGTCCATGCCGACCGCCTGCACCCCGCGCTCGTCGAAGAGGGTCCGGGCCGCCTCCAGTACCCGCAGCTCCGCCGTCTCCGTGTCCATCCCCGTGCGCCTCCTCGTCCTCCCGGGGGCCTCCCCGGGGCCTCCCCGGTGGGAGAACCATCGTTTTCTCACCGTACCGCGCACCGCCCGTACCGCTCGCGTCGCTCGTACCGCCCGTACCGCCCGTACGAAAGCGGGCG
>NZ_JBHVHF010000172.1:0-17296 GCF_042800315.1 Streptomyces sp. NPDC057638 | reverse complement strand
TCCGTACCCCGATTCCGTACCCCGATTCCGTACGGAAACGGGGTACGGAATCGGGGGCGGGGCCGTCACTCGGTGCGGAGGCCGTCGGGGCGGACCATGCGCCAGAGGAACGGCAGGGTTCCCGCCGTGACCAGCAGGAACAGCGAGGCGCCCACCCCCGCGACCGGCAGGAAGAGCCACCAGTCGGCGACCTCCTTGTTGATCAGGGCGAGCAGCGAGGCGCCCAGCGCCAGTCCGCCCGCCACCGCCACCGCCGTGCCGAGCAGCACCGGCAGCGCGGTCTGCCAGAGCACGGCGCGGACCAGGGTGGCCCGCCGGGCGCCGAAGGCGGAGAGGGCCGCCAGCAGCCGTCGCCGCTCCCGCAGCCGTTCGGTCTGGGAGATGACCATCGAGGCCGCGATCAGCCCGAGGGTGGCGGTGGCGCCCGCCAGCAGACCGGTCTGCATGCTGGCGTACTTCTGGTCCCGCTCGGGCATCCGGGGCGTGCTGACCTGGATCGACGGATCGATCCTGGCGGCGGTGTCCCGGATCGCGTCGCTGATCCGGGCCGAGGCGTCGGTGACCTCGATCATCGCCTCGGTACTGGCGTTCGGCAGGGTGTCCGGGTCGATCGTGCCGAGGGCGCCGGGCGTGACGAGGACGCCGTCATGGCGCCAGAGGCCCCGGCCGCTGTGGTTGAACACGGTCCGGCTGTCCTTCGGCAGGGTCCAGCGCGGGGCGTCGGAGCGCGCGGGCCCGTCGGAGTCGGCCAGGACCAGCCGCGCACCCGGGGGCGCCGACCGCTTGATGTGCTCATGCGCCCCGGGGTACTCGGGGTTGAGCGCCACGAACGCGTCGCCGTCCGCGCACGAGGGCAGCCTGGCCAGCTTCCGCAGCCCGGCGCAGTCGGCGACGGTCAGGGTCACCCCCGGCCAGAGACTCTCCGGACCCTGGGTCGCCTCCGGCCAGTAGGCGGAGCCGCTGATGGAGACCGTCACCCGGCGCACCCCCTCGGTCGGCGCCACCTCCGCCGCCATCCGGGCGGCCAGTTCCTGGCTCGGCCGTGGGACGGACAGCTCGAACCGGTCGGCGCTCGGGGCGCTCCCCGTCGTCCGCTGGAAGTCCGCCAGCATCCCGGCGAAGACCATCTGGAGCGCGATGGCGCCCGACACGGCGACCATGATCCCGCTCACCGCGCGGCTCTCCGCGTCCCCCCGGAGCTGGAGTCCGCGCACCGCGAGCTGCCAGGAGACCGGTCCACCCGGCCGCAGCCGGGCCACCACCGAGCCCAGCAGCCAGGGCAGCAGCGCGGCCACCCCGAGCAGCACCAGCACCGACCCCACCGTCACCGGCACCGGATAGACCGTCTCCGGGTGGACATCGCGGGCGGTGAACTCGGCGCCCAGGACGAGCGCCACCCCGGCGGCGGGCAGCGCCAGCCGCCACCACAGCCGACGGCGCCGGGGCGCGGTCGAGCGGACCACCCCGAGCGGCTCGACCACCACCGAACGCAGCGCCACCAGCGTGACCACCACGGCGGCCAGCAGCACCCCGGCCACGATCAGGACGGCGAGCCCGGGCAGCGGTACCACGTCGTACGCGTAGGCGCTCAGCCCCCACAGCCGTACCGAACCGGCGAACGGCCGGGCGGCGGCGAAGATCACGGCCCCCGTCGCCAGCCCCAGCACCGCGCCGGTCAGGGACTCGCCCACCGCGATCCGCCGGGTGGTGCGGGCGTCCGCGCCCACCAGCCGCAGCGCCGCCAGCCGCTGGTCCCGGCGCTCCCCGCCGAAGCGGAAGGCGGTGGCGATGAAGACCACCACCGGGATCAGCAGCACCACCACGATCAGGGCGGCGAGCACCCCGAGGATCGGGTCGAGCCCGCCATGGACGAAGTCGCGCCCGCCGAAGCCGTCGGTACGGATGGCGGGGCCGCTCTCCGTCAGGGTGTCGCTGCCCGCGTAGAAGCGGTACTCGCCGGGGTCGAGCAGTCCATCCGCACCGATGGTGGCCACCACCCGGTGGCCGAGCCGTTCGGCGAGCGGCGCGCCCCCGGGGGAGTCCAGCAATGCGGCGAGAGCGGGGGAGACGGCCATCTCACCGGGTCCGGGCAGCCGGTCGAGACCGGGAGGCAGCGCGGGGCGCGCGCCGTCGGGGCGGAGCAGGGAGCCGCTGATGGTCTCGTCGCGGTACTCGGTGGAGGCGTCGGCCCACAGCACCGAGGTCGCGGTGGGCGCCGTCGTCCCGCCCCGGAGATGGGCGGTGGGGGTGCGGGCGTCATCGCGCTCCTGCTGGCTGACCATGATCCGGGGCACCGAGGAGGCGACCAGCAGCAGCGCCACCCCCAGACCGATGCCGAGCGCGGTCAGCAGGGTGCGGATCCAGCCCTCCCGGCCGCCGCGCACCGCGAAGCGGATGCCGAGGCCGAGGTCATGGGGGAGGGAGCGGAGCGCGCCGCGCCGGGCGGGGACGGGGGGCGCGGTGGGGGAGTGGCGTTCGTGAAGCTGGGTCATCCGGAGGGGGTGGTGTCGGGGGTGGCGCGGGGCCGGGGTTCCGCAGGGTGCGGTCGGGGTGCATGGGGGGCGCGGGGACGGGGTCGTGAGGTGGCGGTCGGCCTGGGTCTCACAGCGTGTCGCCGGGGTGGCGGGGCAGGGTTCTCACCGGGCGTGGTCCGGGCCGCGGGGTGGCGGGGAGCCTGGGTTTCACCGGGCGTGGTCCGGGCCGCGGGGTGGCGCGGGGCCTGGGTCTCACAGGGCGTGGTCCGGGTCGCGGGCGCGTCCGTCGCGGACCACGATCTCGCGGTCCGAGTAGGCCGCCACCCGTGCCTCGTGCGTCACCAGCACCACCGCCGTGTTCGCCTGCCGCGCCGAATCGGTCAGCAACTGCATCACCCGCTCACCGCTGAAGGAGTCCAGCGCTCCCGTCGGCTCGTCCGCGAAGACCACCTTGGGCGAGGTGACCAGCGAACGGGCGACGGCCACCCGCTGGCCCTGGCCACCGGAGACCTCGCCGGGCCGCTGCCCGCCCACGTCCTCGACCTCCAGCCGCTCCAGCCACTCGCCCGCCACGCGTTCGGCCTCCCGGCGGCGCACCCCGGCGAGCCGTAGCGGCAGGGCCACGTTCTCGACGCAGGTGAGCTCCGGCACCAGCTGGCCGAACTGGAAGACGAAGCCGAACTCGGTCCGCCGCAGCGCGCTGCGCTCCCCGTCCGTCAGCGCGGTCAGATCGCGTCCCGCGTAGACCACCCGGCCGCCGTCGGGGCGGACGATCCCCGCCAGGCAGTGCAGCAGGGTCGACTTGCCCGAGCCCGAGGGCCCGAGCACGGCGACGACCTCGCCGGGGTGGATGGAGAAACCGGCGCCGTCCAGCGCGACGGTCCGTCCGTATGTCTTGCGCAGCTCCTCCGCGAAGAGCAGCGAACCGGCCGGGATCATGCGCCGATCTCCGTCTTCAGCCGCTCCAGCCGCGCCGACGTCAGTTCGAGCCAGCGCAGATCGGCCTCCAGATGGAAGAGGGCGTGATCGCAGATGAGCTGGTCGGCGAGGTCACCGCCGCGCTTGCGGTCGGTCAGGATGCGCATCATCCGCAGGTGCTCCCGGCGCTGGGTGTCCAGCAGTTCGGCGGCGCCCCGGCCGGTGAGAAGGGCGATGATGACCTTGGTGTAGAGGACGGACTGGAGGTAGGGCTCCGGCTTCTCCGGCTGGGTCAGCCAGTCCGCCACATCGGTGATCCCGGCCTCGGTGATCGCGTACCGCTTGCGCTCGGGTCCGCCGCCCGCCTCGACGCCATCGACCTCGACGAGACCGTTCTTCAGCAGCCGCGACATGGTCGAGTAGACCTGGCCGTAGTGGAGCGGTCGGTCGTGTCCGAACTTCTCGTCGAAGGCGCGCTTGAGGTCGTAGCCGTGGCGGGGGCCTGCTTCGAGCAGACCGAGGAGCGTGTGACCGATGGACATGCCCCGCACTGTACGGGGTGTGTATAGATCACGGTGACGGGGAGGCGGTGCGGGCCGCGCGACGCGCGGGCCGGGCGGTTCCGTACGGGGCTGTGCGCGGGCTTCGTACGAGAAGGGGGTGCCCGATCCGGTACGGCGGGCGGCGCCGGGTGGCCCTCGTGCGGTCACGCGGCGCCTTCCGCGCGGACCGCGACCAGCGAGGCGCCGCACCGCGTCGGCCGGGAACGACGGCGGGGCGCCCCTCGGACGGGACGCCCCGGTCGGCCGGGCGTATCAGTCAGCCAGCCGGTCAGTCAGTCGGTCAGTCAGTCGGCCGGTTGCCCGGATCGGCCGGTCGCTCGCCCGGATCGGCCGGTCGCTCGGGCGGACCGTCCGGTTTGGGCGGACGGCCCCGCTTGGGGATCGGCGCCACCCCGCCGGGCAGCCGACCCGCGTCCCCGAGGGCTCGCCGCAGCAGAAACTCGATCTGCGCGTTGGCGCTGCGCAACTCGTCCGAGGCCCAGCGCGCCAGCGCCTCATAGACCACGGGGTCCAGGCGCAGCAGAACCTGTTTGCGCTCCGGCGAGGGGCTCACTGGTAGAGCGAGCCCGTGTTGAGCACCGGCTGGGCCGAGCGGTCCCCGCACAGGACCACCATCAGATTGGAGACCATCGCCGCCTTCCGCTCGGTGTCCAGCTCCACGATGTCCCGTTCGGTGATCCGGGACACGGCTTCCTCGACCATACCCACCGCGCCGTCGACGATCAGCCGCCGTGCGGCCACGACCGCGCCCGCCTGCTGGCGCTGGAGCATCGCGGAGGCGATCTCCGGGGCGTAGGCGAGGTGGGTGAAGCGGGACTCGATGATGTGGACGCCCGCCGCGCGGACCCGGATCCGCAGCTCGGCGGCGAGCTTCTCGGTGATCTCCTCGGCGTCGCCGCGCAGCGAGAGGCCGTTCTCGTCATGGGCGTCGTAGGGGTACTCGATCGCGATGTGGCGGACGGCGGCCTCGGTCTGGGTGGAGACGAACTCGATGAAGTCGTCCACCTCGAACATGGCCTGCGCGGTGTCCTGGACCTTCCAGACGACGACGGCGGCCAGCTCGATCGGGTTGCCGTAGGCGTCGTTGACCTTCAGGACGGCGGTCTCGTGGTTGCGCACCCGGGTGGAGATGGGCTCGCGGGAGGTGAACGGGTTGACCCAGCGCAGACCGTCGGTGCGGACGGTGCCCCGGTAGCGGCCGAAGAGCTGGACCACCCGGGCCTCACCGGGGGCCACCATGTTCAGTCCGCCCATGGCGGTGATGGCGGCGGCGAGCAGCAGCGAGCCGCCGATGATCGGGACCAGCTTCAGCCCGCCGTCGACGAGGATCGCGCCGCCGATGATCAGCGCGAGCCCCGCCGCGCAGCCGAGCAGACCGAGGGTGAGGGCGAGCCCGCCGCCGACGCTGCGCGCGGCGAACTCGCGGACCTCGGGCTCGGGCATGGCTGGAACGGATTCGACGGTGTCCTTGGACATGGGTTCCCCCCCGCTGGTTCTGGTGGCTCGGTGCGCCGGACCCGCCGTGGGGAGGGCCCGGAGGATTGCTAGCTATCGGCTAGCAATGTGATTACACATTATCGCCCTTCGCAACCTTGTGCACCTCTCGGGAGTCGGTTCCTGCGGGCGGGGTGCTCATTGTCACGTCCGGAAAGTCCAGATCGGTGAACCTTTGTCACAGCGAGCGGTGTTAGTTTTCTGAGCTGTTTTCCCCGTACGGGACGTACGGGGCACCGGCGGCGGGCCGTACCGCGAGGACGCGGGAGAGCGGGCGTCACGGCGCGGACGTCCCGGCGAGGGAACCGGAATCGACGAGCGGAGCGGACGAGCGATGGGCCGAGCGGAGGCGCGACGGGCGCGGGAGCGTGAGGCGCGCACGTCCAAGAAGGGCGAGCGCAAGGGCATACGGCGCTTCTTCACCTGGAAGAAGATGCTCGGCACCTTCCTCGGGCTCTGTCTGCTCGGGATGGGCGCGTTCTTCGTGCTCTATCTGATGGTCCCCGTGCCCAAGGCCAACGCCGAGGCCGAGCTCCAGAGCAACGTCTACAAGTACAGCGACGGCACCATCCTCGCCCGTACCGGCACGGTCAACCGGGAGATCCTCCCGCTCGACAAGATCCCGCACGATGTGCGCTACACCTTCGTCGCGGCCGAGAACAAGTCCTTCTACCAGGACTCCGGCATCGATCTGAAGGGCACCGCCCGGGGCATCCTCAACACCCTCACCGGCAAGGGCAAGCAGGGCGGCTCCACCATCACCCAGCAGTACGTCAAGAACTACTACCTCAGCCAGGAGCAGACGGTCAGCCGCAAGCTCCAGGAACTGGTGATCTCGCTCAAGGTCGACCAGGAACACAGCAAGGACGACATCCTCGCCGGATACATCAACACCAGCTACTACGGCCGGGGCGCCTACGGCATCCAGGCCGCCGCCCAGGCCTACTACGGCGTCGACGCCGAGCGCCTGACCGTCGCCCAGGGCGCCTACCTCGCCGCGCTGCTCCAGGCGCCCAACCAGTACGACTGGGCGATAGCCACCGCCACCGGCAAGAAGCTGGCCCAGCAGCGCTGGAACTACGTCCTGGACAACATGGTCGAAGAGGGCTGGCTCTCCTCCCCCCTGCGCCAGGGACTCACCTTCCCCGTGCCCAAGGCGCCCCGGCCCGCCCCCGGCATGGAAGGACAGACCGGCTATCTGGTCGAGGCCGCCAACGCCGAACTGGCGCGGGCCGGAGTCAGCGAGAAGGACATCGAGGCCGGCGGCTGGACCATCACCCTCAACGTCGACCGCGAGCGCCAGCGGGCCCTGGAGTCCGCCGTCGACCGCCAGCTGGAGAACCAGCTCGACCGCAAGGGCGACAAGAAGGACGCCACCGTCCAGGCCGGCGCCACCTCCGTCGACCCCGACACCGGGGCCGTCGTCGCCCTGTACGGAGGCGTCGGCGCCACCGAGCACTGGCTCTCCAACGCCACCCGGCGCGACTACCAGCCCGCCTCCACCTTCAAGCCCATCGTGCTCGCCTCCGCGCTGGAGAACGAGTCCACCACCCAGGACGGCGTGCCGATCGGGCTGAACACCCGCTACGACGGCACCAGCAAGCGTCCCGTCGTCGGCAGCGACATCCCCTTCAACCCGCAGAACGAGGACGACCGGGACTACGGCCCCCGGATCAGCGTCCAGAAGGCCACCAACAGCTCGGTCAACTCCGTCTACGCGCAGATGATCGTGGACGTCGGCCCCGAGAAGACCAAGGAGACCGCGGTCGCCCTCGGCATGGCCGACGTGCCCGGCTGGGACAAGCGGCACCCCGCGATGTCGCTGGGCACCATGGGCGCCTCCACCTGGGACATGGCCGGTGCCTACGCCACCCTCGACAACCACGGCAAGCGGGTCGTCCCCACCATCGTGAAGTCCGCCGAACACCGGCTGCGCACCGCCGAACTCAAGCGCGCCGGCCACGGGGACCGGGCCGTCAGCCGTGAGGCCGCCGACACCGTCACCGCCGCCATGCGCGGCGTCGTGGAGGAGGGCTCCGGGCGCCGGGCCGGAGGGAACTACCAGGCGGCGGGGAAGACCGGCACCTCCGAGAACAACCGCTCGGCGTGGTTCGTCGGCTACACCCCCGAACTCGTCACCGCCGTCGCCCTCTTCGGCGAGAAGGCCGATGGGACCGGGCAGGTCACCCTCACCGACACCATCAACCAGGGCCGGGCCAACGGTGGCGGCGTGCCCGCGCGGATCTGGCGCTCCTACACCTCCAAGGCGCTCAACGGCAAGGAGGAGGCGGCCCGCTTCGACCTGGAGGTCAAGGAACCCGCGCGGCCCGAGCCCGAGCCGTCCGCGTCCGAGTCGGAGAGCGCGAGCCCCTCGCCGAGCGAGTCCGAGTCGCGGGAGCCCTCGCGGAAGCCGTCACGGGAGCCCTCACCGTCCCCGTCGCGGTCCGAGGAGGAGTCGCCGTCGCCGTCGCCGAGCGAGAGTTCCACCGGCCGGCCGTCGGACTCCGCGTCCCCGGACCCCTCCGCCTCCGAATCCCGCCGCCCCGGCGACCGCGACCGCACCTAGCCAGCCGCTCAATCCGCGCGTGGGGGCTCACGGGGAGGGGGCTTCGGCTACGACCAGGTAGAGGGTGAGGGTCGCCAGGAACGGGCCGGAGGACAGGTGGTCCAGCCAGCGGTCGACCGCCTCGGCGGGGAAGTACCCCGCCGCCACCGCCCGCTCCGTGTTCCGTTGGAGCCCCAGCGTCCGGTCCGCCTCCCCCACCTCACGGAAGACCGACGTCACCGGTATCACCTCCGGCACCCGGAACCCCGCCTCCCGCGCCAGCCTCGGCAGCTGCCGCCCGATGACGCCGTTGCGGATGATCCGGTCGGTGATGTGCCGGGTGTAGGCACGGGAGAGCCCGAGGTCGGGGTGGTCGATGGCGAGTGAGTCCCAGTCGGGTTCGCCCATGACGAGCCGCCCGCCCGGCCGCAGTACCCGCCGGGCCTCGGCGAGCGCGACGGCCGGGTCGGTCACATGCTGGAGCACCCGGTCGGTCCGGGCCAGGTCGGCGCTGGCGTCGGGCAGCGGCAGCGCGTGGAGGTCCCCGTTGCGTACCTCGACCCGGGGGAGCCCTCCGGTGCGGGCGCGGGCCCGTTCGACCATCTCCTCACTGAGGTCGATCCCGATGACCGAGCCGGTGTCGCCGACCGCCTCGGCGAGGGTCGCGAGATCGGTGCCGGGGCCGCAGCCCAGGTCGAGCGCGGTCTGTCCGGCGCGGGCGCCGAGGAGGGTGGCCAGCACGGACTTGTAGGCGCGCCCGGCGTCGGAGGCCGCGGCCCGGTCGAGGTAGGCGGTCTCGTCGGGGGCGGCGGTCTCGAAGACGCGCTCGGCGACGCGGGCCATGGACCGGGCCTCGCGTTCCAGCAGGGCCCGTCCCTCGGTGGTGAGCCGTACGGGCCGCTGGCGTCCGGTGCCTTCGAGCGGTTCGACCAGGTGTTTGGCCTCCAGCCGGGCGAGTGCGCCATAGAGGCTGCCGGGGCCGAGTTTCGCGCCGGAGAGCTTCTCGATGGCCGCGTTGACGGCGTAGCCGTGCAGGGGGCCGTCGGCGAGGGCGGACAGGACGAGCATCTGGGCGTCATGGGTGCGCATGAGGGCTCTCCTTGGTGCGTCGCCCGGTCGGTCGTCGGGCGCGGAACCCGCCTCATGCTACGCGGCGCGTACTACGCGCCGCGAAGTAGTTTTCGGCCACTCCGCCAGTCACTCCGTCAGCCCCTGCCCCTGCCGCGGTCGACCGACGCGGCCAGCGGATGCTGCCAGCGGATGCGGTCAACCGGCGGGTGAACCCACGCGGCCCATCCGCTCCGCACAGCGGTCGGCCCCCTGGACGCACCACACACGTCCAAGGGGCCGACCGGGCGGACCATGGCAGTGTCAGGCGCCGTTCACCTCCGCCGCGATCCGGTCGCCCACCTTCTTGTCGATATTGCGCCAGTACTGGATCGCCCGGTCCAGGATCGGCCGGGAGACACCCTGGAGCAGATGCCCCGACACATTCGAGACCAGCCGGTCCCGTGCCGCGTCGTCCATGACCTGGCGGACCAGGGTGCCCGCCTGCCCCCAGTCGTCGTCCTCCCGGTGCAGGGTGTACGCGGCGCGCACCATCTCGCCCGCGCTGGCCCACCCGGCCGGCTGGCCGAAGCGGCCCACGTCGGCGGCGGGCCCGCCGAAGGAGTTCGGCGCGTACGGCATGGACGCGTTCGACGGCTCGTAGCGCATCGGGCCGTCCTTGGCGTACGAGTTGACTCCGGAGCGCGGCCGGTTCGGCGGGAGCTGGTTGTAGTTGGGGCCGATCCGGTAGCGATGGGTGTCCGGGTAGGAGAAGAGCCGTCCGAGCAGCATCTTGTCCGGGGACGGCCCGATGCCCGGCACGAGGTTCGACGGTTCGAAGGCCGCCTGCTCGATATGGACGAAGTAGTCCTCGGGGTTCTTGTTGAGCGTCATCCGTCCGACGTCGATCAGCGGGTAGTCGCCGTGCGGCCAGACCTTGGTCAGGTCGAACGGGTTGAACCGGTAGTCCGGCGCGTCGTCGAACGGCATGACCTGGACCTTCAGGCTCCAGCTCGGCGCGTCGCCGGACTCGATCGCCTCGTAGAGGTCCCGGCGGTGCCGGTCCCCGTCGTGCCCGGCCAGTTCGTCCGCCTCGGCCTGGGTGAGGAAGTCGACGCCCTGGTCGGTCTTGAAGTGGTACTTGACCCAGAACCGCTCCCCGCCCCCGTTGACCCACATATACGTGTGGGAGCTGTAGCCGTTCATAAAGCGGTAGGCCTTGGGGATCCCCCGGTCGCCCATCAGCCAGGTGACCTGGTGGGCCGTCTCCGGCGAGAGCGTCCAGAAGTCCCACTGCATCTCGTTGTTCCGCAGCCCGGTGGCGGGATGGCGCTTCTGCGAGTGGATGAAGTCCTGGAACTTCTGCGGGTCGCGGACGAAGAAGATCGGCGTGTTGTTGCCGACCATGTCGTAGTTGCCGTGCTCGGTGTAGAACTTCAGCGCGAATCCGCGCGGGTCGCGCCAGGTGTCCGGCGAGCCCTGCTCCCCGGCGACCGTGGAGAAGCGGGCCAGCAGGTCCGTCCGCTTGCCGCGCTGGAAGAGGTCGGCCTTGGTGTACTGGCTGACGTCGTTGGTGACCTCGAAGAAGCCGTAGGCGCCCGCGCCCTTGGCGTGCACCACCCGCTCGGGGACCCGTTCCCGGTTGAACTGGGCCATCTTCTCGATCACATAGTGGTCGTGGAGCAGGATGGGACCGTCGGGGCTGACGGTGAGCGAGTGTTCGTCGCTCTCCACCGGGATCCCGGCGTTGTTGGTCGTGTAGGTGGGGGGTGACTCGGACACGAGCGTCCTCCCGTCCATGGGGGATGAGGGTGTGGTCGCCTCGGCCGTGTTCCCCAGTCAAACCCGCCGACACGCCGTCGGCAACATTTCGCCGTACTCGTCCGTACTACGCCGTATGACCTGTACGAAACGGTACGGGCGAACAACGGTGCCCCACGCCCCCCACGGACGCGACAAGGGGCCGGCCCGCTCCCGTCACACGGACGGAACCGGGCCAGCCCCTCGCCAGGGTGGCTACACGCGGGTCGGCAGCTCGAACCAGACCACCTTGCCGCTGGAGAGCCGGGTGGCACCCCAGCGCCGGGCCAGCCGGTTGACCAGGAACAGACCCCGGCCACCCTCGTCGGTGTCCCGGGCCCGGCGCTGGCGCGGCAGCTGCGGGGAGTCGTCGCCGACCTCGCAGCGCAGCACGTCGGTACGGAGCAGCCGCAGGGTCACCGGTCGCTCGGCGTAGCGCACCGCGTTGGTGACCACCTCGCTGACCAGCAGTTCCACCGCGTCGCTCAGCTCCTCCAGACCCCAGCGGCCCAGCGCCCTGCGGGCGAGCCGACGGGCCCGGCCGGGGGCCGCGTCCTCCGGCTCCAGGAACCAGTACGCGACGTCACTGGGGGCGATCCCGTCGAAGCGGGCCGCCAGCAGCGCGATGTCGTCGTCCCGGTCGCCCGGGCCGAGCATGTCCAGGATGTCGTCGCAGAGCGCCTCCAGCGGGGGCGCGTGGTCCCGGCCGGTGAGCTGGGCGGTGGCGGCCAGCCGCTCCCGCAGCTGCTCGATACCGGTCCACACGTCCCGCAGCCGGGACTCCACCAGCCCGTCCGTGTACAGCAGCAGGGTCGCCCCGGCGGGGGCGTCCAGCTCCACGGCCTCGAAGTCCACCCCGCCGACGCCGATGGGCGCCCCGGAGGGGACCCGCAGCACCTCGGCCCGTCCGCCGAGATGGAGCAGGACCGGCGGCGGATGGCCCGCGTTGGCGATGGTGATCCGGTGCGAGACCGGGTCGTACACCGCGTACATGCAGGTCGCCATGCGGTCGGTGCCGAGCCGCTGGGCCTGTTCGTCCAGATGGTGCAGCACCTCCTGCGGGGGCAGATCGAGCCCGGCCAGTGTCTGGGCGGTGGTCCTGAGCTGGCCCATGATCGCCGCCGAGGTCATCGAGTGCCCCATGACATCGCCGACGACCAGCGCCACCCGGCTGCCGGGCAGCGGGATCGCGTCGTACCAGTCGCCGCCGACCCGGGCGGTCTCGGCGGCGGGCAGATAGCGCGAGGCCAGCCGCACCCCGGTGGGCTGGGGCAGCGAGTCCGGCAGCATGGTGCGCTGGAGCTCGTCGGCGATATACGCCTCGCGGCCGTAGAGCACCGCCTTGTCGATGCCGAGCGCCGTATGGGTGGCGAGCTGGGCCGCGACCAGCAGGTCGTTGGGCTCGAAGGCGGGCCGGTCGGGCCGTCGCAGGAAGACGGCGGCGCCGATCACCCGCCGCCGTCCGCGCAGCGGTGCCAGGATCGCCCGGTGGCCGCTGGGCACGGTCCGGTCGGCCCCCAGCAGCTCCGGCAGGGCGGCACGGGCCGCCGCGGAGTCGCCGAAGACCGGCCGCACCCCGCGCAGCACCTCCGACAGCGCGCCCCCGGACCGCACCTCGCACAGTTCGGCGGCGGGGGTCAGATCGTTGTGGGGGTCGATGACGGGCATGGGTGCCGCGGCGCCGAATCCGGTGACGTCGAGGCTCTCATCCGCTAAACGCAGCCGGTCCGTGCGGCGCAGCCGCAACACGAAGGGCGCCACCGGCCGCTCGTCGCCGACCGGGAGCGGGTCGCGCAGATAGACCAGGATCGCGTCGGAGAAGGTGGGAACGGTCGCCCGGCAGAGCCCCAGCACGATCTCGTCGAGGTCTATGCCGCGGGCGATGCGCCGCGTGGCCGCCCCCACGAAGCGCAGTCGGTCACCTTCACGCCGGGCCGTCCCGAGGTCCTGCATGTCCGGGGGACCGTTGGGCGTGGGAACGGTGGCTCCGGGCACGACCGGGGATCCGGCCTCCGCCCGTGGCCGGGTGCGTTCCTGTGGCCGGGCAGCCAAGGGCTGCCGGCCTTCATGGGAGGTGGGCTGCTCCGTCACGCGTGGGCTTCCGTCCGTCTGGGCCGGGTGTGCGGTTCGAACGCCTCAAGAGGCGGTATACCCGCTCTGCGGGGGGCTTCGACAGGGTGGCGGGCATCCGGCACGGCTCCACCCCCATAAGAAGTGACTCGTGGTGACTCACGGTCAGGTCCTGTACTGCGCTCCATGCTTACCGGACGGTCGCCGAGCGGTGCGGGCCCGTGGACGACGATCCTACGTTTGCCCCCAGGGGGCGTATCAAGAGTCTCACGAGGACGTATGCGCCGGAGCGTGTTCCCCCACCGCCGCCGGTCCTCGTGCGGGTGCGGCACCCACCGTACTCACCCCGGCCTCCGCCGCGCGCGACTCGGGTCGCGGACGAGGTCGCGTACGGGATCACGACGGCGGTCGGAGGTCGTCCGGTGGCGCCGGCCGGGGACGGGGAGTCTGGGGGGTTGGGGGGCCGGGGTCACGAGGCGAGCCGCACGGCCGTACGGCCCCAGTCCGCGGGCAGTTCGGGAAGCGGCCAGGAGGGGTCGGGGCGCCAGTCCTGCCAGCGTTCGGAGAACGGCGGCCCCCACTCCTGGATGAGCCGGACGGCGGCCCGGCCCGCCGCGCGGACCCGGCGGACGGTGACCGGGTCCATCAGTCCCGCCCGCTGGGCCGCCGCGAACTCGTCCTCGTCGCGCCAGACCCAGCTGCGGTCGGGGAAGACGGAGATGTCCAGGAAGTGGTCCTCGGAGTCGATGCCGCCCGCCCAGCGGGTGCGCGGCTCCTCCAGGTTGACGTACCAGGTCTTGAACCGCCAGCCCGGTTCCCAGAAGAGCCAGACCGACCACGGGTCGCCGGGGCGGGCCAGCTTGAGCACGCCGGTGCCGAACCAGCGGTCGCGCGCGACGGTGCGCGGCGCCGTGTAGCGGGTGGCGAGGGGCTGTTCGTGGACGGGGGTGCCGTCGGTGAGGACCGGCTTGACACACTCCGTCCCGGGCGCCAGCCATACGGCGAGCAGTTCGTCGGTGTCCTGGACGACGGTCACGGGACGGCAGATATGGAAACCGGCCCCGGGCGGGGCCGGCCGGTGGTCGCGATAGCGCCAGAGGATCTGATCCCCCGGCGCCCAGCGGGTGGTGCGTTCCGTGCCTGTCATGAGCAGATTTTAGGAGGACGGGCTCACGGGCGCACCGACCCGCCTCACGGGCGCGTCATCCGCAGCACGTCGAGGGCCTCGTCGAGTTGCTCCAGCGTCAGGTCGCCGCGCTCCACATAGCCCGACTCCAGCACGATCTGACGGATGGTCTTGCGCTCGGCGAGCGAGCGCTTGGCGACCTTCGCGGCCTCCTCGTACCCGATGTACCGGTTGAGCGGGGTGACGACCGAGGGGGAGGACTCGGCGTACTCGCGGGCGCGTTCGGCGTTGGCGGTGATCCCGTCGACCGTGCGGTCGGCGAGCAGCCGGGCCGCGGCGGCGAGCAGCCGTACGGACTCCAGCAGGTTCCTGGCCATCACGGGAAGCATCACGTTCAGTTCGAAGTTCCCGGCCGCGCCCGCCACGGCGACGGTGGTGTCGTTCCCGGTGACCTGGGCGGCGACCATCAGCACGGCCTCGGGGATCACGGGGTTGACCTTCCCCGGCATGATCGAGGAGCCGGGCTGGAGGTCGGGGAGGTTGATCTCGGCCAGCCCGGTCCTGGGGCCCGACGCCATCCAGCGCAGATCGTTGGCGATCTTGGTGAGGGAGACGGCGATGGTCCGCAGCTGTCCGGAGGTCTCCACCAGTCCGTCGCGGGCGCCCTGGGCCTCGAAGTGGTCCCGGGCCTCGGTCAGCGGCAGGCCGGTCGCGCGGGCGACCTCGGCGATGACGGCGGCCGAGAAGCCGGGCGGAGTGTTGATGCCGGTGCCCACCGCCGTACCGCCGAGGGGCAGTTCGGCCAGGCGCGGCAGCGCGGACCGCAGCCGCTCGATCCCGTAGCGGACCTGTGCGGCGTAGCCGCCGAACTCCTGGCCGAGGGTGACCGGGGTGGCGTCCATGAGATGGGTACGTCCGGACTTCACCACATCCGCGAACGCGGCCGCCTTGGTCTCCAGCGCCCCGGCCAGATGCTCCAGGGCCGGGACGAGGTCGCCGGTGACGGCGGCGGTGGCCGCGATATGGATGGAGGAGGGGAAGACGTCGTTGGACGACTGGGAGGCGTTCACCTGGTCGTTGGGGTGGACCGGGCGGCCGAGCCGCTCGCTCGCCAGGGTCGCGAGCACCTCGTTGGCGTTCATGTTCGAAGAGGTACCGGAGCCCGTCTGGAAGACGTCCACCGGGAAGTGATCGTCCCAGCGGCCCTCGGCGACCTCCTCGGCGGCGGCGGCGATGGCGTCGGCCACATCCCGGTCGAGCACGCCCAGCTCGGCGTTGACCTGGGCGGCGGCTCCCTTGATCCGGGCCAGCGCGGCGATATGGGCCCGCTCCAGGCGCTGGCCCGAGAGGGGGAAGTTCTCCACGGCCCGCTGGGTCTGGGCGCGCCATTTGGCGTGGGCCGGGACCCGCACCTCGCCCATGGAGTCGTGTTCGATCCGGTAGTCGTCCCCCGACGTCGCTGACACCGCTGCCATGGCTGCCTTACCTCCTGGGTGGATCGGGCCCGAGGGGCCCGGATCGCGCGATGGTCCCGCGATCTGGTGAGCACTTCCGTGGTCGCGCCTATTCCCATGAGCGCTACCGACCAGTAAATACCGGTGGTAACACCACTCTCACCGGAGGTGCAGATGAAACAGACGGGATCACTGTGGCGCCGTGTCGCGGCGGCCACCGCCGTGACGGCGCTGGCCGCCGGAGTGCTCGGGCTCTCCGCCCCGGGCGCGGCCGCCGGGCCGGGCGCCGCCTCCCCGGCCGGCGCCATCGCTTCCGTACCGGCGAACGCTTCCGTACCGGGTGCGGCTTCCGTGCCGGGCACCGCTTCCGTACCGCTGGCACCCGCGCTGGAGGCGATCCGCGCGGCCGAGGCGGTGAAGCTCTACGGGAGCCCCGCCGAACGCCCCATGGCCCAGCGCAAGACCGGACTGATCTCGCTCGGCGACAGCGAGATATCCGGCGAGGGCGTCGGCACCTACGAACCGGGCACCGACGGGCCCGACAACTGGTGCCACCGCTCCCCGGACGCGGCCATCCACCGCACCGGGATCGGCGCCGACATCACCTTCAACGTCTCCTGTTCCGGCGCGTACACCGGCAACATCCGCATCGGCGGCACCCGGCAGTACGCCGACGAACTGGTCCAGAGCGACAACCTCGCCATCAAGGCCCGCAACACCCGTATCCAGCTGGTCCTGCTCGTGGCGGGCGCCAACGACGACCTCCAGTTCGGGCCCGTGATGACCGACTGCGTGGTCCGCTACGTCACCCTCCAGGGCCCCTGTGAGCCGAAGTACGCGCCCGGCTGGCAGGCCCGCGTCGACGGACTGCGCCCCAAGGTCGAGGCCACCGTCCGCGATCTGCGGACCGTGATGCGCGACGCCGGATACGCGGACGGCGACTACAAACTCGTCGTCATGGGCTACCCCAGCCCCATCGGCCCCGACTTCCGCGACAACCCCGACTTCCCCGGCAAGCTGATCTGCGGCGGCATGGGCTATGACTCCGACACCGTCTGGGGCCGCAACACCGCCGTCCCGGCCTTCCAGCGCGGCATCCGCGACGCCGCCCGCGCCACCGGAGCCAGCTACCTCGACAACTCGCGGCTCTTCCACGGCCACGAGGTCTGCTCGGAGAACACCTGGGCCCGGGGCCTCTACATCGACCTGGGGAACTTCCCGCCGGACGCCAACTCGGTGCGCCAGTCCTTCCACCCCAACGCCCGGGGCCATGAGGCGTTCGCCTCCTGTCTGACCCAGCTGCACCGCTCGGGGCTGCGCGAGGCCAGCTGCGCCGACGTCGCCTCCAGCGGGCGCCCGGTGCTGCGGGCGGGCGCCTGGGACGACCACTTCCGCCCGCTGCGGAGCGAGGCCACCGGAAAGTGCCTGGACGTCTCGGCGTCGGTGACGCGCAACGGCACGGCCGTCACCGGCTGGGACTGCCACGGCGGCCGCAACCAGGGCTGGTGGTACGACCCCGACCGGGGCTCCCTGCACACCGAACTCACCCAGGACCGCTGTCTCGACGTCCCCGGCGCGCGCTACACGGCGGGCGCGGCCCTCGTGGTGTGGAACTGCTCCGGTGCCCGGAACCAGAACTTCGTCAAGGTCTCCGGCACCCTGCGCCCGGTCGACGCCCAGAGCCTGTGCCTCACCCAGTCCTCGGGGAACGACGCCCTGCGCCTCCAGCCCTGCGCGGGCACCCCGGCCCAGCGCTTCGCGTAGCGCCCATCGAGCGCCCATCGGGAAAGGGGGGAGCCCCGGTG
>NZ_JBHVHF010000171.1:0-17319 GCF_042800315.1 Streptomyces sp. NPDC057638 | reverse complement strand
GGGGGGGTGGGGGGGGCGGTGAGGGCGTGGTGGGCTCGGTGGTGGGCGGCCCGGTGCACGGCCTGGGGGTCGGGCCGGGCCGCCGCCCCGGCGTTGTCGGCGAGGGTGAGGCAGGCGTCGGCGAGCGCGAGGGTGAGGGTGGTGTCATCGGGGACGACGGTGCACCGGCCGGGGTGGCGGCGGGCGTGGGCGGCGGCGTTGGCGATCTGGTCGCCGCGGCTGACGCGGGCGGGCAGGGGGACGAGGACGGCCGGCTTGTCGAGGGCGGCGAGTTCGGCGAGGGTGGTCGCGCCCGCGCGGCCGACGACGAGTTCGGCGAGGTGGAGGGCGTCGGTCATCTCCTCGTGGAGGTACTCGGCCTGCCGGTAGCGGGGGTGGTGGTCCAGGGCGGGGTCGAGGTTGCCGGGGCCGCAGATGTGGAGGACCGCGAACCGTTCGGTGAGGCGGTCGAGACCGGCACGGATGGCGGTGTTGATCCGCTGGGAGCCGTGGCTGCCGCAGAAGACCAGCAGGACGGGGACGTCCCGGGGGAGGGAGAGGCGGGCGCGGAGGCGTTCGGGGCGTCCGGTGGCGAGGTCGGGGCGCAGGGGGAGTCCGGTGACGGTGGTGCGGGCGGCACGGCGGCGGGTGCGGGCGGGGGTGGTGAGGCAGATGTGGGTGGCGAGGGGGGAGAGGATGCGGTGGGCGAGTCCGAGGGTGTGGTCGGATTCGTGGAGGACGAGGGGGATGCGGTACAGGGCGGCGGCGATGCCGGCGGGGACGGCGACGTAGCCGCCTTTGCTGATGAGGACGTCGGGGCGTTCGCGGCGCATGGTGGCGAGGGCGGTGAGGATGCCGCGGGCGACGGTCAGGGGCATGGTGACGTTGCGCCAGGAGCGGTAGCGCTTGAGGCCGGCGGCGGGGACGGGGATCAGGCGCAGTCCGGCGCGGGTGGCGAGGTCGGCTTCGATGCTGCCGGGGCGGCCGAAGTAGACGATGTCGTCGGCGCCGTGGTCGGGGAGGCGGGCGGCGACGGCGAGGGCGGGGACGACGTGTCCGGCGCTGCCGCCGCCGGTGATGGCGATTTTCATGAACGGGGTCTTTCCGGTTTCACCGGGAAAGGCTCTCCGGTGGGCTGGAAATCGAATGAGGGTGTTTCTGGTGGTCGGGTCGGCCGGATTCGAACCGGCTCCTCGGCAACACGTTTGCCGTGCTCCTGCCCTTGAGCTACGACCCGTGGGTGGGAATGCAATGGACGTTAAGACTGATTCAGGCCCCCGGTCAACGGGCGGGAATTCACGGCCGGACAGTTCAGGCCGTGGGAATTCCTGCCGGATTCGGGGTTTCCGGCGCAGGGCTGTGTACGGTGCCGTCGCCCGTGCGGGGCGGCGGCACCGGTCAGCGGGTTCGTGCCGGGCGGGTCAGGGGCGGTGGGTGCTCCAGGTGTCGGGGATGTGGCCGAGAGGGAGCGTGGTGGTGCGCCCGGTCCACCGGTCGGTGTACTCGGTGGCGCCGTCGGTGTGCTGGGGGGAGACCAGGAGGGCGTGGGGGACGCCCAGGGCGCGGGCGTAGCGGAACTTCTCGCCGGGGCCGGCGTCGGGGCGGTCGTCGACGAGGACACGGGCCCCGCGGGCGGTGAGGTCGTGGACGGCGCGGTCGGCGGCTTCGCGGACGCCGGGCCGGTCGGGGCGCAGGACGGTGAGGTGGAGGTCGGCGGGGCCGGTGCCGGGTTTCCAGCGAAGGCCGTGTTCGTCGCGGTGGAGTTCGGCGAGGGTCTGGAGACAGCGGGTGATGCCGATGCCGGAGCAGGCCATGTACGGGTGTGCGGGCCGGCCGGTGGGGGTGGTGTAGGTGAGGTTCATGGGGGCGGTGTACTGGGTGGCGAGTTCGAAGACGTGGGCGACTTCGACGGCGCGGGTCTCGCGGAAGCGGCCGGTGGCGCAGCGGGCGCAGCGCATCGTGGCGGTGGCGGTGTGGAGGTCGGCCGGGACCGGGGTGAGGTCGGGGAGGTGGGGGTTGTTGTGCCAGGAGACGGTGCGGAGTTCGGTGTCGGGGTCCCAGACGGAGAAGGCGGTGAGGTGGGCGGTGGAGGTGTCGGCGTAGAGGGGGATGTGGGTGCAGTCGAAGGGGGTGAGGGTGCCGGGCTGTTTTCCGAAGAGGTCGGGGAGGGTGTCGGGGTCGCAGAGGGTGACGCGGGCGGCGCCGGTGGCGGTGGCGAGTTTGCGGGGGCTGACGGTGAGGTCGGAGCGGATGGCGACGGCGGCGGGGGTGGTGGTGCCGTCGGGGCGGGTGAGGGTGAACGCGATGGTGTTGACGACCGGATCGGGTACGGGCTGGGGGTGGGCGGTGAGGACGGGGCCGTCGCCGCGGTGGCCGCAGTGGTCGCAGACCAGGAGCGTGGACTGGCCGGTGGGGGTGAGGTGGAGGTGTTCGGTGGAGGGGCCGGCGGTGATGCTGCCGCCGTCGGCGGGGGCGGTGAAGACGCCGGTCAGCCCCATCGTGACGAGGGCGGTGCGGCAGGCGTTGTTGAGGAGGCCGATCGAGACGCCCATCGCCTGGGGGCTGGTGTCGAAGGTGTAGGCGTCGGCCATGGTGAACTCGCGGGAGCGCATCAGGCCGCCGCGGGGGGAGAGTTCGTCGCGGAACTTCGGCGTGCTGAGGAAGAGGCGGACGGGCAGGTCGCGGTAGGAGCGCAGGCCGTTGTGGAGGGTGGCGACGGCGATCTCCTCGGAGGTGGGCGCCAGGCACATCTCCTCGCCGCTGCGGCTGCGGGTCGTGAGCAGCGCGCCTTCCGTCTGGTAGGTGGTCCAGCGGCCGGAGGACTCCCACAGGCGGCGGGACTGGAGGGTGGGGAAGTGGACGGTGTGGGCGCCGCACACGGTTTCGAAGGCGTGCTGGGCGATGCGGGTGAGGCGGTCGTGGACGCGCTGGCCGAGGGGGAGGAGGGTGTGGACGCCGGTCGCGTCCGTGCGGCCGACGTAGCCGAGCGCTTCCAGTAGCTCCGGGGTGGGCGCGGTGGGGTCGGCGGTGCGGGGCCGTGCCGGGGGCCACAGCTGGCTCGCGTACAGGGGTGTCGTGCTCATCGGAGTACCCCCGCGAGGGCGGTGGTGGCGCGGTTCAGGTGGTCGCAGGTGGTGGTGATGTCGTGGCGGCGGGCGTTGGCCGCCGCGGCGGCGGCGAGGACCTGGCGCAGGGCGGGGTCGTCGGCGAGTTCGTCGATGCGGGCGGCGAGGCCGGCCGCATCGCCGGGCGGATACGGGAGGGCGCCGCCGTGGAGGATGCCGTCGAGGCCGGGAAGGCCGGAGTGGAGGACGGGCAGGCCGTGGGCCTGGGCTTCGACGGCGACGAGGCCGAAGGCTTCCAGGTTGCGGGTGGTCAGCAGCAGCGCGTCGTGATCGGCGAACCGGGACCACAGGGCCTGGCGCGGCTCGAACGGGGTGAAGACCACCCGCCCGTCGAGGCCGAGCTCGTGGGCGCGGGCGGTGAGCGCGGGCAGCTCCGGTCCGGATCCGACGACGGTGAGGGTGTGCTGGGTGGTGGTGAGGGCCAGGGCGTCGATTGCGGTGACCGTGGACTTGTTCGCGTCCAGGCGCCCGGCGTGCAGCAGCCGCAGTCCCCGTTCCGCCGAGGGGACATGGGTCGGGGTAGGGGGGAGGGGGATGCCCCACGGCAGGACGGTGACCCGCTCGCGGTGCCGGTTGGCGGTGAGGGCGTTGACGCGCTCGGCCATCGCGGGGGTGGGGACGGCGATGAGGCGGCTGGCGGCGGCGATCTCGTTCAGCGCCGCGCGGGCCTGGACGTTCTCGGTCGCGGCGATCACGTCGGTGCCGTGCGCGATGGACAGCAAGGGCATCCCGCGGGCGGCGCGGGCGAAGGCGAGGGCGAGCCCGAAACCGAGGTGCTGGGCATGGATGACGTCGAAAGGCTCCCGGTCCAGGAGCCGGGACACCTCGGCGGTGAGGTCCCGGACGTAGGCGTCGAAGCCGGGCCCGTACGGCCGCTTGACGGCGTCGAGGAGCCGGATGTCCTCGAACGGCGCCCACGCGGGCGCGTTCTCGGGGGCGGGGAGGGCGAGGAAGGTGGTGCGCTGGCGGGGGGTGAGGCGGCCGTAGACGTCGGCGCACCAGATGGTGGAGCCGCACGACGGCTCCAGCGGCAGGTCGATCCCCGTGAGCACACGGGTACGGGCGGGGCTCATGAGCAGGCTCCAGTGGTCTGGTGGGCGGTGAAGCCGGCGGTCAGGAGGGCGGCGGTGCCGGGCCAGCCGATCGCGCAGGCGGCGTCCACGACGGACAGGCCCGGAACGAAGCCGGCCTTCGGCCAGGTCTGGGCGTAGCGGGGGTGGCGGGAGGGGAACTCGTTCCACACCACGTCGATCCCACGGGCGGTGAGGTGGGCGGTGTCGAGGTAGGTGCGGGTGCCCTCCCCGGCCCACAGCGTCTTCTCCCCGGCCCGGTCGCAGATGGCGGCCAGCCGGGTACTGCGGCCGTCGTCCCGCTCGGTGGGGGTGAGGGGCAGGGTGGAGGTGGGGACGAGGCGGGCGCGGGCGCCGAGGGCGGTGGCGATGGCGGTGATCAGGGTGAGGTTGAGGTCGGCGAGCCACCGGTACCCTCCGGACAGCGGCGGCGCGATCACCTCCAGAGCCTCGCCGGTGTACGGGGCGCGGGCGTACGCGACCCGGATCGCCTTCAGCATCCGGGCGGGGTCGAAGGCGTCGGCGATCGGGGTGTCGCGGATCAGCCGGCCAGTCGCGCGGTGGACCGGGACGGTCAGAAAGGGGGTTCCGTCCGCGGTCTTGATCCGGTTGCGGTTCTGCCACCCGCCCTGCGTGTAGGCGACGTCGTCGTACAGCGCCACCGTGGTGCAGCCGATCAGTGCTTCGCAGAACCCGAGCCAGGGCAGGAACGGCGGCTGCTCGATGTAGATCACCGGCTGGTCTCCTTGGCGTCGTGGTGGAGGAGGGTGAGCAGCGGGGTCTCGAATCCCTCGAAGCCGTGGCCCTCGGCGGCGGCGTGCGGGCGGAGCCGCCAGGCGGTGTCGGCGGCGCGGTGGCGGGTGTAGGGGGCGTCCAGGTACCAGCGGCCTCCCTGGGTGCGGTGCCGGGCGAGGGCGGTGATCTTGTCGTTGAGGAAGGGGGTGATGTCGACGGCGACGGTGGGGGTGAACCGGGCGCCGGGGGCGTGGGGCTGGCCGAACAGGACCGTGCGGACCTGGGGGAGGCGGGTGGCGGCGTTGTGGGCCGCGGTGCCGATGGCGAGGTGGTCCTGGTGGTCGTTGCGGGCCCGGGGGCTGTGGGTGATGAGGGTGGTGCAGGAGCGGTGGGCGAGCTCCTGCTCGATGAGGGTGATCAGGTCGCGGTCGGCGCGCAGCGCCCCGTCCGCGAGCCCGAGGCCCGTGACGTCGACGCCGGTGCCCGCCCAGGCCGCGGCCGTTTCCACCATCCGCTGCCCGTGGCCGATCCGGGCCCCGTCGGCGGCGTCCGTGAGGGAGACGCCGGCGCCGCCGTGGGTGGCCGTCACCACCGTGACCTCGGCGCCGGACTGCCGGTAGCGGCGCAGGGTGCCGTAGGCGAGGAGTTCGGCGTCGTCGGGGTGCGCCACCACGGCCACCACCCGCTCACCACTGCCGGTCATGAACACCGCCTCCGTCTCCGTTGGGGAAGTCGCGGTGGGACTGGGAGGGCATCGCCCGCTCCGATCCCTGGTATTTGCCGTCGTAGAGGCGGACGGCACCGACGGTGGTCCAGAAGGTGATCTGCGCGATCCGGAGCCCGGGGTAGACGCGCACCGGCTGGACGGCGTGGAGCTGGAGGGTGAGCCGGCCGTGGGAGCCGAGGTCGATCAGATCGGCGGTGACGTGGACGAACAGCCCGAGCCGGGCGATGGAGGACCGCGCCCGCACGATCGGGACAACGTGGTCGCTGCCGATCGTTTCCGCGGTCGCGGCCAGATAGATCCGGCCGGGGGACAGCACCAGTCCCTCTGGGGGGATGGTGTGGCGCTCAAACGGGTTGTCCCGCGCGCAGTCCAGCACCTTCTCGCGGTACCAGCCGATGTCGTCGAGGTGGAGGTCGTAAGAGTTGGGGGACAGGAGCGCGGGGTCGAAGGGGCGCAGGGTGATCTCCCCGGACGCCACCCGGGCCTGGATCTCGGGGCCGGTGAGGATCACACCCCCACCCCCTCGGCCAGCAGCGCCCCGGCGCCGCGGACGGCACCCGGGTGCCACGGGGACGGGCTGTCGAGGGTGCCGTAGTGCCCGGTATAGGGGAGCATCGCTCCGGTCGGGGCCCAGAAGGAGACCTGCCCGATCCGCATGCCGGGGTAGATCCGCAGGGGCTGGACGGCGACGATTTCCAGCGTCCAGTGGTGGACGGCGCCGAGCTGTCCGAGGTCGGCGGAGACCTGGAGGAAGCAGCCGAGGCGGCCGAGGGAGGAGCGGCCGATCAGGCTCGGCACGAACCGGGTGCTGCCGATCCGCTCGGCGGTCGTTCCCAGATGCACCCGCCCGGGCTCCAGGACGTAGCCGTCCTCCGGCAGTTGCACCTCGGTGGTGGCGGCTTCGCGGCGCGGGTCGGCCACCTGGTCCCGGAAGATCCGCAGCACGGGTCCGAGACGGTAGTTGTAGCTGTTGGGGTTGACCTGGGCGGCGTCGAACGGGTCGAGGACGATCTCCCCGTCCGCCACGGCCTGCTCGATTGCGGGGCCGGTGAGGATCACCGCGCACCTCCGGCGGGGGCGCCGGTGTAGGTCTGCCACAGCAGCCGCCGCCCGTCCTCGGGCAGCCGGTGCTGGCCCGGGCCCAGCGGCATCCGGCCGTGTGCGTGCCGCCACTGGTCGAACACCAGCAGCTGACCCGGCGCAAGGCGGACCGTCGTCCGGTGGGCGAGTGCCGCCTGCGCGAGCCGCCGGTACGCCGCCACCGTCGGGGCCGCGTCGCCGGGGCCGGTGTGGAGGAGTTCGCCGCGCTCCAGGTGGGGGAGCGCCTTGGCGGTGAACCGCACCGGCCCCGCTGCGGGATCGGCCGCCGAGGAGAGGACGGGGAACCGCTCCACGGGGTCGCCGACGCCGTGGACGCCGTCGTCGGTGAAGTAGGAGAACACCGGCCGCGCGAGCAGCTCCCGCTCCGCCCGGGTCAGCTCGCCGACGGCGGCCCACAGGTCGGCGAGGGCGGAGGCGCCGCCGCCGAACGGGTCCTCGCGCTCGCAGTACAGGGCGATGTGCCGGGGGATCAGCTCCCGGTCCACCAGGTCGGCGTGGAGCCGGTTCTCCCCGGTCCCGTGGGTGCGGTTCGGGTCGGCGTCCGTGCGCACCCGCAGGGCGCTCCAGCATCCGTCGGCGGGGTAGACGCCGAGGACGGGGCCGAGCGCGGAGAGCAGGCCGAGCGCGCAGGACAGGTTCCGCTGGTGCGCGGCGGGGTCGGGGAAGGTGATCACGAGCCGTCCGCCGGCCTCCGTGAGACGGTCGGCGAAGGCGCGGGGGGCCGTTGGTCCGTGGGTGATGTCCAGGGCGGGGCGGGTGAGCAGGCCGGTCATGGCGACTCCTCGACGAGACGGATGAGAACGCTGTGCAGGGTGTGCCCAGTGGGCGTGAACGGCAGCGCGAGGCGGTCCGCGAGGTACCGGGTCACCACCACCGTCCGCAGAACGCGGCCGGGTGCGGTGCGGGGGGTGGTGACGGGGGTCTCGCCCACCGTCCGCGCCGCCTCCTCCAGTTCCCGGGCCGTGTGCGGGCCGTTCAGGCGGACCAGCGGGTTGTCGAAGGGCGCGCAGTCGGCCAGGGCGCGGCGGGTGATCCGGGCGGGGAGCCCGGCGCGCAGGCAGCCGAGGTTGAGGACGATCGCCTCGCACCCGGTCAGGCCCGGTCCCCGGGCGGTGAGCGCCCCGGCGACGGCGTCGCGGCCGGGCAGCGGCCCGTCCATCACCGCGAGACTCTCCGCGCCCCACTTCTCGTAGCCGTCCAGCACCCCCTCCAGCTCCGGCTCTGCGCCCGGCGGCGGGCCGGGTTCGGTGGGGAAGGGGGTGCAGGTGATGGTGCGCGGGCCGCCCGCGTCCAGGTCCAGGCGCAACAGCCCGGCCCCGTTCTCAGGGGCCTTGACCACATGACGGCCCCCGGAGCTCCAGTGGTAGGAGCCGGTGTGGCAGTGCCCGGCCGCGACCAGCTCCAGCGGCCAGTCCCGCTGCTGATCGGCGACGTCGTGGTCGAAGCCGCTGTGGCTGAGACCGACGACGATGTCGGCACCCGCGGCCAGGAGGCGGTCCCGCTGCGCGGCGATCAGGTCCGCGGCCGGGTCGGTGAAGGCGAACCCGGCGCGCTCGCCGGGCGGGACGGCCTCGAACGCCTGCCGCCCCAGGTAGCCCACGATCCCCACCCGCGGCCGCCGCTCCCGCGCGGGCAGCAGCAGACACGGTTCCCAGCGGCCCGCGAACACCGGGGGCGGGGTGAGGTTCGCGCACACCACCGGCGGAAACCGGCCGGGGTCAGCCAGCCGCATCAGGTCCGCCAGATCGTGGTTCCCGGGGACGACCGCGTCGTACAGCCCGGCCAGCAGCCGCTCCTCCACCCGCCCTTCGGAGAACAGGTGGAAGGCGTTCCCGCCGAAGAAGTCGCCCCCGTCGACCACCAGGGCGCCCCGCCCCCGGGCCTCGCGCAACGCGGCCAGCAGCTTGTGCCCGGTGGGGACGGCGGAGTGGAAGTCGTTCGTGACGACCAGCGTCACCGCCGGGGCGTTCACCGGGCCCTCCGCACCGCGACGACCCGCAGCATCCCCGGGGCCTTGGGCCAGAACTCGGCCCGGGAGATCCCGTCGACCTCCTCCACCCGCAGCCCGCCGCCCAGCGCGCCGGGCGGGTCCGGGACCACCAGCAGCCCGCGCTCGATCCCGTCGGCGGCGGCGAACACATGCCGCGCCAGCGCCCCGGCCAGTGCGGCGTCGAACGGGAGGATCGCCACCAGCACCCCCTCGCCGTCGAGTCCCGCGTCGAGGTCGAGATCGCGCACGTCCGCGACCGACACCCGGGCCCGTTCCCCGAACGGCGCCAGCCGGGCCAGGAGCCCCGCGCCCAGCCGCTCGTCCTTCTCCACCGCCCAGATGCGGTACCCGGCGCCGGCGATCTCCGCGGACAGGGTGCCCAGCCCCGCCCCCACCTCCAGCACCTCGGCGCCCTGGGCCAGAGCGGCGCACTCCAGCAGCCTGCGGGCCGCCTCCGCCGAGCGCAGGAAGTGCTGCCCGAGATCCCCCCGGACCGTGAACCCGGACCGGGCCAGCTCATCCGCCGGCGACGGTCCGGGGCCGGGCGAACCGGCCCGGGGACGGACATCCTCAAAGGTGTGCGGCATCACGGCAGAACCCTTTCGACGAGAGGGACGATCGCCCCGCCCCGGCAGCCGCCAGGGACGGAAGAAGCACAAGGAAGAAGAGGACGAGACGAGAATCAGCGGGAGACGCCCGGGACCCGTCCGCGACGAGCCGCCCGGAGCTCCGGCGGCACCGGTCGGGCAGCGGCCCGCCGAGCCCGTACGGACCGTCAGCGCGAGAAGACCAACACCCGCCCCAGGCAGCACAGTTGTGTGCGTCCCGGCCAGGAGATCGAGTACAGCTCACCCGCCCCGGACCGGAAAGGGCCCTCGTGTGGTGCCGCTGTGGTGCCGGTCCCGGCATCCGGCTGCCACCGGCCCGGCGGGCCACTACGCTCCTGGACACACCCCCGGGAGACACGCTGTGGACGACACGATCCGCCACCCCCTCGCCGCCGCCCGCGCCGCCCGCGGATGGAGCCAGTCCGAACTCGCCCGCCGCATCGGCGAAGCGGCCCGGGCCCGCGGGCTCCGCAGCGGCATCGACCGCCACCAGATATGGAAGTGGGAGAACTACCGCGCCGTCCCCGGCCGGGAGTCGCAGCTCCTGCTCGCCGACGTCTTCGGCACCGACCCCGCTCTCGTCGAGGCCCTGGGCTGGCCGTTCTGGCTGCCCGGTCCCGACCGCCCGGTCCCGCTCGGGCCCGGCAGCGCCGTCCCCGCCCTCCAACAAGCCCTGGGAGAGTCCATGGACCGCCGAGCCTTCCTCACCGCCACGACCGCCACCGCCGTCACCGGCCTCGCCCAGCAGTGGGCCGCCGCCACACCCGCCCACGCCCTGCCCCGGGCCCTGGACGGACACTCCGTCGGCCACGACCTCGTCACCCGCCTGGAAACCATCGGCGACCAGCTCACCGGCCTCGTCACCGAGCAGCGCCAGCACACCCGAGCCCTCCTCGACGGACACCTCAGCACGGTCACCGACCTCCTCCACGCCGGAAACCACCCGCCGGACCTCGGCCGGCGCCTGCACACCCTGGCCGCCCGCCTCGCCCTCACCAGCGGCTGGATCCGGTTCGACCAGGCCCACCACGCCGCCGCCAGCCGCTACTGGCAGGCCGCCCTCCACTCCGCCCACGCCTCCGGCGACCGCGACCTCGGCGCCGGCATCATCGCCGACCTCTCCTACCAGGCCCTGTGGACCGGCGACCCCCGAACCGCCGCCGACCTCCTCACCCACGCCCTCACCCACACCCGCCACCCCACCGCCCGCTCCCTCCTCCAACTCCGCCTCGCCCGCGCCCACGCCGCCCTCGGCGACACCCGCCCCACCGACCACGCCCTCACCCAGGCCGAGTACGAACTCGACCGCACCACCGACCAGGCACCGCCGCCGTGGTGCTCGTGGATGGGGCCCGCGGACCTCCTCGTGGACGCTGGCCGCTGCCACCTTGACCTCGGCCGCACCACCCGCGCCCACCAGCTCATCGGCGAAGGCACCGCCCTCCTCACCGCCGCGCGCGCCAAGACCCGCGGCGTATTCCTCGCCTATGAGGCCGAAAACCACCTGCGTACGGGCGACGTCGACCAAGCCGCCGCCGCGGCCACCGAATCCCTCACCCTCGCCCGCCGAATCGGCGCACCCCGCTGCGTCACCCTCGTGGAACAGCTCCTGCCCGCCTTCCGCGACCACCCCCGCGCCCCCGGCGTCCCCGAACTCCTCCACCTCGCCCGCAGCGCCTGAACACCCGGCCGCACCGGGCCGGGACGGCGCCCCGGTGTCTGGCGAGCAGCGCCCGCCGGACGTCCCCGCATACGCCATCTCGTGTCCTTTCAGCTGAGGCCGGGTCCGTTGCCCGGCGCAGATTCCAGGAGGCGGCCCACCATGAGGCCGGACACCGCACATCCGCTGGCACCCGAAGACTCCCGCCGCCGCCACGGCGGCGGCAGGGGCGCTGGCATCCCGTGCAACGCGTTTGCACGTCATGCAAGAACGCTGACGACGGCCCGCCGGGAGGGCTACGGTGGGCGCGGCGCAGCCTCGACCACCGGCGGGAGCGGGGTACGGATGAGGTTCTTCTGCCACGAGCGGCCAGCGAGGTTGGTGTGAAGCCGCATGAGCTGATCCGGCAGACCCGCCGGGCCCTCAACCTGACCCTGGCGCAGGTCGGCGAGCGGACCGGCTACTCCGCCGCCCAGGTCTCCCGATACGAACGCGGCATCACGCCGCTGACCGACATCACCGTGCTGCGGCGCTTCGCCGACGCGCTGGACCTGCCCCACCAGGCCCTCGGCCTGACGCCCCCGCCGGACGGTCCGGAGCCCCGACACGGCCGGCGGGATCGCACGACGACCGGCTTTCCCCTCGTGCCCACCCCTAGGCTGGGTTCCGGACGGAAGGACGGTGACGACCCTTTGCGGCGAAGGCGGTTGCTCGCGGGCCTGGCGGCCACCGCCGCCACAGCCGCCGTTGCCCCACCGGGCGCCGGTACGGGGCGCGGCGGTCACGCTCTCCTGGGGGAGCTGCTCGTCGCCCGGCTGCGGGACGCGATGCTCGGCCTCGGACCGACCCCTGCCGAACTTGCGCCCGGGGCCCTGCGCGCCGATGTGGGCCGGGCGGTCGCCGACTTCGGCGCCTGCCGGTACGCCTCCCTCGCGGTGCGCCTGCCCCGGATCATCAGCGCGGGACACGCCCTCACCGCGGGCCCAGGCGGCCAGGACGCCTGTGGGCTCCTGGCGCAGGGGTATCTGCTCGCCACCAGGATGCTCGTCAAGCTGGACGCCCGGCAGCTCGGCTGGATGTGTGCGGACCGTGCCCGGCAGTTCGCGGAGACCGGAGGCGATGTCCTGCACATCGCGGAGTCCGCCCGGCAGCTCGCCGTCCTCGCCCGGTCGGCGGGATGGCACCCCGAGGCCCTGTCGATCGCCCTGACGGCCGCCGACGACCCCGCGCTGCGCGAAGCCGGACCGGCCGGAACCGCCCTGAAAGGGCTCCTTGTCCAGAGTGCCGCTTATACGCAGGCCAGGTGCGGGGACCGCGACGGGATGCGGGAACTGACCGCGGAGGCCGTCGCCATCGCCCGCGAACTCGGCGACACCACCCGGGTCCGCGACCACGGCGGCTTCAGCCCGCTGACCGTCCAGCTCCACCAGGTCAGCGCCGAATGCCGGGCGGGTGACCCCCGCGCCGCCCTCGACGCCGCCCGCACCATCCCCCTCAAAGCCCTGCCGACCGTCGAACGCCGCTCCCGGGCCCTGGGCGACATCGCCGGCGCCTACCACCAGCTCGGCCGCCGGTCCGACTGCCTGCGCACCCTCCTCCACGCCGAGCGCCTCGCGCCGGAGGAGACCCACGCCCGTCCGGCGACCCGGAACCTGGTCGCCGGGCTCCTCGCCTCCGGACCCACCACGAGTGACCTGCGCGGCCTCGCCGACCGCAGCGGCCTCCTCGCATGACCACGGCGCGGCCCCAGCGGCGGGGACCGCCGGTGACACGGCAGTGCCATGGACGGGGGAGGGCCCGCCACCACCGCCACCACTCGCAGGAGCAGCATCGTGGAACGTCGAACCCTTCTCGCAGCAGCCCCATTTGTCACTACTGGTCCTCTCCTCACCCGGTTCACCCCGTCCACGAAACCCGCCCCGAGCACCCCGGCGGCGGCACCGGGCCGGGTCGGGCGGGCGGATGTCACGGCCCTGTGGGAGGCCGCCGCCGACGCCCGCCGCGCCGACGCCCGCTACGGCGGCGGGAATCCGCACGCGCCCCGGGCTCTGGCCTGCCTCCAGCACCGTGCCGCCCCGCTGCTGACGGGCCACTACACCGAAGCGGTCGGCCGTGACCTGTTCCGGGCCGTCGCCGAGCTGGCCCGCGTCGTGGCCTGGGCCGACATCGACATGGGGCGCCACGACCGGGCCCGCCGCCACCTCGACGAGGCTCTCCGCGCGGCCCGCGCCGCGGGTGACGCCCAGGCGATCTGCTACGTGCTCGCCACCGGAAGCCTCCAGCAGTACCTCCTCGGCCGCCCGGCCGGCGCCGTGTCGATGGCCGAAGCCGCCCTCGACCACGGCCGCCACCGGGCGGCCCCGAGAACGCTCGCCTTCGCACGGCTCGCCGCGGCGCGCGGACACGGCCGCGCCGGGGACGCGCGGGCGGCCGGGGCCTCGCTCGCAGCGGCCGAACGGCTCCTTGAAGCCGCCGACTCCGACCCTGATGACCCGCCCTGGCTCGCCTACCTGACCCACGCCCGCCTCGCCAGTGACAGCAGCGAAGTCGAACGGGACCTGCACCACCCACACGCTGCCCTGCGGTGGAGCCGCCAGGCCGAACCGATGCCCGTCGGCGTCCACACCCGCGCGGTCGGCCTGCGAGCCGCCGTCACCGCCACCATCCACGCCCAGAACCGCGACCCCGACCGCGCCCTGGAGGCCGCGGAACACTCCCTCGCCGTCCTCGGCCGCGTACGGTCCGCCCGCGCCCACGACTACCTCCGCAGCGTCAGCACCGCGCTGGCCCCGTGGAAGACGGAACCCTCCGTGGCCGGCTACCTCCACCGCGCCCGCGCGACCCTCGCCACGGTCTAACCGGACCGTCCGACCACCCCGGGGGACCGGCGTCCTCGCCCGCGCCCGGTCAGGCTGGTGCGGGTGCTGGCCCCGGCGGCAGGAGCCGGAGCGCTCTCCTTGCCGCCGGGTGCCGAGAGCACGGGGTGTCGTTGCCCGCACCTCACCTCACCGCTGCTTCCACCGCGTGCTTCACGGCGACGGGACCGGCGAGGGGATACACGGTCACCGGAGGCAGGCCGGACAGCCGTCCGGGCCAGACCTCGGCCAGGACGTGCGCGGCCGGGGTGAACACCCGCCCGACACAGCTAAGGTCTTCGGGCCGGTGCCACTCCCACCGGTCGAACAGGTCCGGTTCGAGAACGGCGGGGACTCCCGACCAGGCGGTGACCCGGACCACCGCGGTCAGCCGCGGCACGCCCTTGATGCTGTCGTGCAGGAGGGCGGCGAGCCGCGCGTCCTGGGCGGCGAGACCGGTTTCCTCCGCGAGTTCCCGGACGCCCGCGGCGGTAAAATCTTCCGATCCGTCACTTTTGCCGCCGGGCAGCTCCCACATCTTCCGGCGCGAGTGGCCGAGCAGGACCCGACCCGCCCGGTCGGTCACCACCGCCAGCGCGCCTGCCACTGCGGGCCCGCTCACCGGGCCCAGCCGCTCCACCGCCCTCGTGTGGCCGTGGCGCGGGCCGCGCAGCACCAGCACCGCGAGCCCGTCCGCGTCCTCCCGGACCACGGTCTCCCAGCCCGCGCCGAGCAGGGCGATCTCGCCCTCGTCCAGCGCGATGTCCCGCTGCTCCGGGCGGGTGTCCGCAGCGAGCGGGGTGATGACCACCAGAGCGCCGCCGGGGCGCAGCCGTTTCCCGAGCCCGTGCAGGACCCGGGTCCGGTCCCCGAGGAACGCGTACACCAGCCGGAGCGTGATCAGGTCGTACCCTTCGGGGTCGAGCGAGGCCGGGTCGCCGTGCTCGATGTCCAGGAGGATCCTGCGTACCCGGCCGTCGCCGGGGTGTTCGGTACGGGCCCGGTCGTGGGCGCTGCCGGTGTAGTCGACGGCGTCCACCCGGTAGCCGGCGGCGGCGAGATGCGCGGCCAGTTCCCCGGTGCCGCTGCCGACATCCAGGGCACGGCCGCCTCCGGACGGCGCCGGGGCGTGCTCGGCGAGCAGCGCCCGCTCGCGCTCGCCGAGCCGGCGGAACCCCTCCCCGCGGGCGAAGTGCTGCTCCCACTCGTCCGGCGTTTCGTAGCCCATCGGTTTCCCCTTCGGTTCGTACGGCGTGCTTGCGGTTCCGGTGGTCCCGGCCCGGAGAGAGCTCGGCGCGGCGGGTCAGGTCCAGCCGGGTTCGGTGTAGGTGCGGCCCTGGGCGATGGCGGTGATCGCGGCGCGGGTGTAGGAGACGATGTCCGGCGGGAGCGCTTCGCGCGGCCACCACTTCCACTCCGTACAGCACTCCGGCTCCAGTACCTGCGGCTCGCCTGTCCACCGGGCCGCGCGGAAGAACATCTGGATCCTCGGCGCCGCGTCCGGGCCGGAGCCGGGCATGTGGACGGTGTGCACCAGGGTGAGGTCAGCGGGGTCGAGGACGAGTCCGGCCTCTTCGAGGGCTTCGCGGACCACGCAGTCCAGGGCCGACTCCTGGCGCTCCGCGTGTCCGGCCAGGACGTGCCAGAGCGATCCGCCGAAGACTGCGTCCGGGTGACGGCGTCCCAGCAGAACCAGACCGTCCTGCTCCAGGTAG
Source organism: Streptomyces sp. NPDC057638 (assembly GCF_042800315.1). NCBI lineage: Bacteria > Bacillati > Actinomycetota > Actinomycetes > Kitasatosporales > Streptomycetaceae > Streptomyces > Streptomyces sp. NPDC057638. The sequence goes on along the minus strand of NZ_JBHVHF010000171.1, from coordinate 1,754 downwards.
AGGTGTCCGCCTACCACGGCGGGCGCGGCCGTCACGGGGTGCGCTCCGGGCCGGTGCCGGACTCCGCGGCACCCCGCGGGCCCGGGGGTGGGATGGCGGTCCGTACGCGGTGGGCGGGGAGGGGATCGGTCATCGGGTCACCACCAGAAGGAGAAGGGGTATCGGTCGGGTCGGGGGCGCCGGGCATCCGGCGCAGGCCGCGCAGCGGGGAGCGCGCGAGGACCAGGAACGGGACGGCGAGCAGGATCGCTCCGGCGGCGAGCGCGGGCCGGATGCCGGCCCAGGTGCCGAGGGCGCCCGCGGCCAGCGCGGCGAGGGGGCGGGCGACGGCGCAGAGCCAGGTGCTGACGGCCTGCATCCGGGCCTGCATCGCCGGTTCGGCGGCCAGCTGCCGGATCGTGCGCTGGGTCACTCCGGCGGCGCCCGCGCAGGCCAGCTGGACGAACTGGGCGATGCCGAGGACGGTCTGCCAGCCGGCGCCGGGGCCGGCGCACAGCAGGGGAAGGTGGGCGAGGGGGGTGAGGGCGAGCGCGGTGAGCATCATTGGCCCGGGCCCGAACCGCTCGGCGAGGCGCGGGGCGAGCAGCGCGCCGGTCGCGGCGCCGAGTGCCCCGGCTCCGAGGATGATGCCGAACACCGCACCGGACATGGCGAGATGCCGCAGTGCGTAGAGCGGCCACAGGGTGACCAGGACGCCGAGGCCGACCGCGACGGTTGCGTTGACGAGGGTGAGGGTGAGCAGCGTGTGGTCCTGGCGGACGTAGTGCAGACCGTCGCGGATCTCGGCTGTGACCCCCGCGCCGGCCGGTGCCCGCGGGGCGGGCCGGGGGGAGCGGATCCGCGCGGTGCACCAGATGCTGACCAGGTAGGACACGACGTCGCCGGTCAGCGCGCGGGCCGGGCCCACGGCCGCGGAGAGGGCGGCGCCGAGGTGGTTCCCGGCCGCGCCCGCGACGGCGAACACCGCCCCGATCCGGGCGTTGCCCCGCTGGAGGAGCGACCGGTCGACCAGCTCCGGCAGGTAGCTGATGGCCGCAGCGTCGTGGACGACCTGAGCCGCGCCCTGGACCGCTGCGACCGTCATCAGCAGCGGCAGGGTGAGCGTGCCGGTGGCGGCGGCGACCGGGACGCAGGCCAGCGCGGCGGCGCTGACCAGGTCGCTGAGCATCATCTGGGTCCGCTTGGAGCGCCGGTCGGCGAGAGCGCCCGCGTGCAACGCCAGGAGCGCGGGCGGGAGCTGCCCGGTGAACGCGAGGAGCGCGACTTCACCGGCGCCGGCGTCGAGGTGGAGGACGGCGAGGAGGGGGATGGCGACCTGGCTGATCGAGCTCCCCGCGACGCTGCTGGTCTGTCCGGCCAGGTAGAGGCGGAAGGTCCGGTGCCGCCACAGCACTTCCGCGGTGCCCGGCGCCTTCACGCCGCGCCCCTCCGGGTGCCGACCGCGCGCGCGGCGGCTCGGAGCAGAGGGGGCGGTCTCCGCGGGGTGTTCGTTCATGTGGACCTCCGGGACGTGAGCCGATCGGAGTGAACTGGTGCTCTATTAACCGAAGCGTGTGCTGTCCCGGCACGGGCCGGGCCGGGTCAAGCCGTGAACGGGAGTTCGAGAGCATGGGTGCGGTGGCGGCGGCGAGCAGCCGGAGCACATCGAAGGAGGCGGGGGAGGCACGCGCGGGAGTGTGCGTCTGGTCCATCGGGTTCCGGTTCGTGGTGCGTCGGTGGAGGAGTTCAGCGGGTTCCCCGGGGCCGTGTGACCG
>NZ_JBHVHF010000170.1:0-17361 GCF_042800315.1 Streptomyces sp. NPDC057638 | reverse complement strand
CTCCCGTGGCCCCCGCCCCGGCCCCGGCCGCCCCCGCGCAGGCCGTCGCCGCCGGTGACGCGTACGTGACCCCCCTGGTCCGTAAGCTCGCCGGCGAGAGCGGTGTGGACCTCGCCGCGGTCAAGGGCACCGGCGTCGGTGGCCGCATCCGCAAGCAGGACGTGGTCGCCGCGGCCGAGGCCGCCAAGGTCAGCGCCCCGGCCCCGGCCGCCGCCGCCCCCGCGAAGCCCGCCGCCCCCGCCCTGGAGGCGTCGCCGCTGCGCGGTCAGACGGTCAAGATGACCCGGATGCGCAAGCTCATCGGCGACAACATGATGAAGGCGCTCCACAGCCAGGCGCAGCTGACCTCGGTCGTCGAGGTCGACGTCACCAAGCTGATGCGGCTGCGGGCGCGCGCCAAGGACTCCTTCGCCGCCCGTGAGGGCGTCAAGCTCTCGCCGATGCCGTTCTTCGTGAAGGCCGCGGCGCAGGCGCTGAAGGCGCACCCGATCATCAACGCCCGGATCAACGACGACGAGGGCACGATCACCTACTTCGACTCGGAGAACATCGGCATCGCCGTGGACTCCGAGAAGGGCCTGATGACCCCGGTCATCAAGGGCGCCGGTGACCTCAACCTCGCCGGTATCTCCAAGAAGACCGCGGAGCTGGCCGGGGCCGTGCGCTCCAACAAGATCCGTCCGGACGACCTGGCGGGCGCGACCTTCACCATCAGCAACACCGGTTCGCGTGGCGCGCTCTTCGACACGGTCATCGTGCCGCCGAACCAGGCCGCCATCCTCGGGATCGGCGCCACGGTGAAGCGTCCCGCCGTGATCGACACCCCCGAGGGTCCGGTCATCGGCATCCGCGATATGACCTACCTGTCGCTCTCCTACGACCACCGTCTGGTGGACGGCGCCGACGCCGCCCGCTACCTGACGACGGTCAAGGCGATCCTCGAAGCCGGTGAGTTCGAGGTGGAGCTGGGCCTGTAAAGGTCCTGACCAGCCGTTGTGTGCGATGGAGCCCCCGCACCGGAGCGATCCGGGCGGGGGCTCCTCGCGTCCCGCGCCCGCCTGCCCGTCAGAGGCATAATCGGTGGGCCGTATCCGCCGAGAAGGAGCCCTCATGACCCCGCCCGTCATCCACTCGCTGCGGGAGCAGATCCGCGCGCACATCGTGGAGGGCATCGTCAGCGGACGCTGGAAACCGGGTGAGCGGATCGTGGAGCGGGGCATCGCGACCGAGCTGCGCGTCTCCCAGACCCCGGTCCGTGAGGCGCTGAGGGAGCTGGAGAGTCTGCGGCTGATCGAGTCCGCCCCGAACAAGGGCGTACGGGTACGGAATCTCACCGCCGCCGATCTGGAGGAGAGCTACCCGGTCCGGGCGGGTCTGGAGCAGATCGCGGCCGAGCTGGCGGCGGAGCGGCTGGCCGAGGACTGCTCGGCGCTGGAGCACCATGTAACGGCCCTGTACGCCGCCGACCAGGCGGGCGACTCGGCCGCCCAGGTCCGGCACACCGTGGCCTTCCACCGCGAGCTGGTGCGCGCGGCGGGCAACGCGGTGCTGCTGCACACCTGGGAGGGGCTGGGCATCGAGGTCTTCACGGCGCTGTCCATCCGCTGGCTGGGGACGGTCCAGCAGTCGTACGCCGAGGAGCACGAGGCACTGGTACGGGCGTTCCGCGGCCGTGATCCGGAGATCGGGTCACTGGTGAAGGCGCATGTGCTGGGGTGTGCCCCGAGGCCCTGAGCGTCCGGCGGCGGTCGCGCGGCACTCCCCGTCCGGCTCGTCCCGGCTCACCCCGGCCGCCCATCGCCGCGATCCGTGCCCGGCGGCCCCGGCGCTCACCGGGGCCCGAGGTCCCGCCCGCGCCCCGGACCTCACCGTACGAACCCCGCCGAGCCAACTCCGCCGAGCGAACACCACTGCGCGAACACCACTGCGCGAACCCCGCTCGCCCGGACCCCACCGGCCTGCCTTCGGCGGACACCTCTCCCCGCGCCCTCATCCCCCCGGACACGTTCCGTGACCTCCGTGGGCGCCTCACCGGCCCCACCGCCTCGAACACGTTCCGTGACCGTAAGACCGCACCCCGCCCCCATGGCCGGGCACTGCGTGCCCCATTTCGAGGCACCGCATGCCAATTTCGCCCTACGGAGAACTTTTATCTCCCAATACTTTGATCGATCATCGATCAGCGCCTTACAGTCGGTGTTTGTTGTTTGGGCTCACCCCAGCCCGCCGCCCTGTCCTGCCAGACGAGGCACCCCCGCTTCACCTTCACCCCCCGTGTTTCCCCCACCTCCCATCCGGAAGGCGGCGATCATGACCGACCCCGTAGGCAAGCTTCCGAGCGAGCTGGACCAGCTCCCGGACCGCGATGCCGAAGAGACCGCCGAATGGGCGGCCTCCCTCGACGCCGTCGCCGAGCACGCCGGCCCCCACCGCGCCGCGTACCTGATGCGCCGCACCCTCCAGCACGCCGAGGCGGCCGGAGTCCCCGTCCCCCGCCTGCTGGAGACGGACTACCTCAACACCATCCCCACCACCGCCGAGCCCGCGTTCGACGGCGACGAGGAGATGGAAGCCCGCATCACCGCGTGGAACCGGTGGAACGCCGCCGCGATGGTGACGCGTGGCTCGCGGCTCGGCGTCGGCGGCCACATCGCCACCTTCGCCTCCGCCGCCTGGCTCTACGAGACCGGCTTCAACCACTTCTTCCGGGGCAAGGAGGCGGACGGCAGCGGCGACCAGCTCTATATCCAGGGCCACGCCTCCCCCGGCATCTACGCCCGCGCCTTCCTCGACGGCCGCCTCACCGAGGCCGACCTGGACAACTTCCGCCAGGAGGCGGGCGGCGCCGGACTGCCGTCCTACCCGCACCCGCGCCGGCTGCCCTGGCTGTGGGAGTTCCCCACCGTCTCCATGGGTCTCGGCCCGCTCTCGGCGATCTACCAGGCCCGGTTCAACCGCTATCTGCACAACCGTGGCATCAAGGACACCGCCAACTCCCACGTCTGGGCCTTCCTCGGCGACGGCGAGATGGACGAGCCCGAGTCGACGGCGGCCCTCGCCCTCGCCTCCCGCGAGCGCCTGGACAACCTGACCTTCGTCATCAACTGCAACCTGCAGCGCCTCGACGGTCCGGTCCGCGCCAACTTCAAGATCGTGCAGGAGCTGGAGGCCCAGTTCCGCGGTGCCGGGTGGAACGTCGTCAAGACGCTCTGGGGCTCCGCCTGGGACGAGCTGTTCGCCCTGGACACCACGGGCGCGCTGGTCCGCCGGCTGCGCGAGGTCCCGGACGCCCAGTTCCAGACGTACGCCACCCGTGACGTGGCCTACATCCGCGAGCACTTCTTCGGCGCCGAGCCCGCCCTCGCCGAGCTGGCGAAGCTGCTCACCGACGCCAAGATCGGCGAGTGTTTCTACACCTCGCGCGGTGGCCACGAGGCCCGCAAGGTCTACGCGGCCTACCGTGCCGCGCTCGCCCACAAGGGCGCGCCGACGGTGATCCTGGCGCAGACGGTCAAGGGCTACACCCTGGGCAAGGGCTTCGAGTCCAAGAACGCCAACCACCAGATGAAGAAGCTCACGATCGACGAGTTCAAGGGCATGCGTGAGCTGCTCGGACTCCCGATCGCCGACAGCGCCTTCGACTCCGGTGTGGTGCCCTACGGCCACCCGGGCGCCGACTCCGCCGAGGTCCGCTACCTCCAGGAGCGCCGCGCCGCCCTCGGCGGTCCGGCCCCGGCCCGCCGGGTGCACGCCGTCGCGCTGCCCGACCCCGGTACGACGTCGGCACGTGGCTTCGCGGCGCTGGAGAAGGGCTCCGGCAAGCAGGAGATGGCCACCACCATGGCCTTCGTCCGGCTGGTCAAGGACCTGATGCGGGACAAGGAGACCGGTCGCCGCTGGGTGCCGATCGTCCCCGACGAGGCCCGCACCTTCGGCATGGAGTCGCTCTTCCCGTCGGCCGGGATCTACTCGCCGCTGGGCCAGACGTACGAGCCGGTCGACCGCGACCAGCTGATGTACTACAAGGAGGCCAAGGACGGCCAGATCCTCAACGAGGGGATCACCGAGGCCGGGGCCATGGCCGACTTCATCGCCGCCGCGACGTCGTACGCGACGCACGGCGAGCCGATGATCCCGTTCTACATCTTCTACTCGATGTTCGGCTGGCAGCGGACCGGCGACCAGATGTGGCAGCTCGCCGACCAGCTCGGCAAGGGCTTCATCGTCGGCGCCACGGCGGGCCGCACCACCCTGACCGGTGAGGGCCTCCAGCACGCGGACGGCCACTCGCACCTGATCGCCTCCACCAACCCGGCGTCGCTCAACTACGACCCGGCGTTCGCGTACGAGATCTCCGTGATCGTCAAGGACGGTCTGCGGCGGATGTACGGCGAGAATCCGGAGGACGTCTTCTACTACCTGACGGTCTACAACGAGCCCAAGCCGCAGCCCGCCATGCCGGAGGGCGTCGAGGAGGGCATCGTCCGGGGTCTGTACCGCTTCAAGGAGGGCACCCCGGCCCGTCCCGACGCGCCCCGGATCCAGCTGATGGCCTCGGGCACCGCGATCCACTGGGCCCTGGAGGCCCAGGAGAAGCTGGCCGCCGAGTGGGGCGTCACCGCCGATGTCTGGTCGGCGACCTCCTGGGGCGAGCTGCGCCGGGACGCGCTGGAGTGCGACGCCGCGCTGCTGCGCGGCGAGGAGCGCACCCCGTACATCCGTCAGGCGCTCGACGGCGCCCCCGGCCCGGTCCTCGCGGTCAGCGACTGGATGCGCCAGGTGCCGGACCAGATCAGCCAGTGGGTGGAGCAGGACTGGTCCTCGCTCGGCACGGACGGCTTCGGCCTCTCCGACACCCGCGAGGCCGCCCGCCGCCACTTCGGCGTCGACGCGCCGTCCATCGTGGTCGCCGCCCTGGCCCAGCTCGCCCGCCGTGGCGAGGTCCCGGCCACGGCGGTCAAGGAGGCCCGCGAGCGCTACGGCCTCTGACGCTCGTCCCGCTCGTACGGCCGTGCGTCTCCGTACGGGCGTATGGGGTCTCGTACCGGGCCCGTACGGTCCGGCCGCGATCCGGCCCCGTACGGGGTCCTGTACGTACGGGACCGTGCCGGCGCCACAGCCGACGAAGCCCTCCGGGAGCCCCTCCCGGAGGGCTTTCGCGCATCCGCCCACGAGCCCGCGGACCTTCACGGACCCGGACCTCCTTGACCTTGACCCCGTGTGAAGCCGTGGACTGAGGGAGCCATGTTCACCATCGGAGACTTCGCCCGGCACGGCCAGGTATCGCCCCGCATGCTGCGCCACTACGACGCCATCGGGCTGCTGCGCCCCGCCCACACCGACCCCTACACCGGCTACCGCCGCTACTCGGCCGCCCAGCTCGCCCCGCTCAACCGGATCATCGCCCTGAAGGACCTCGGCTTCACCCTGGAACAGGTGAGCCGGATCCTGCGGGAGCACCCGGCGCCGGAGGAGCTGCGCGCGATGCTGACCCTGCGACGGGCCGAGCTGGAACGGACGATGGCCGAGACCGCGGCCCGGCTGGCCCAGGTCGAGGCGCGGCTCCGGTCGATCGAGAGCGAGGGCCATATGCCCGTCGACGAGGTCATCGTCAAGAGCGTCCCGGCCACCCGGGTCGCCGAGCTGACCGCCACCGCCCCGAGCTTCGCCCCCGAGGACATCGGCGCGGTGATCAACCCGCTCTACGCGGAACTGTTCCGGCGGCTGGAGGCGGCGGGCATCGAGCCGTCGGGCCCGGGGATCGCCTACTACGAAGACCTCCCTGCCACCGCCGCCACCACCGCCGCCGCTCCGGAGGGTGGTGGCGCGGTCGTGGTCCACGCCTCCGTGACGGTGGCGACGGAACGGCGCGCGGGGCTGGACGTCACGATCGTGGACCTGCCCGCCGTCGAACGGGCGGCGACGATCGTCCACCGGGGACGGATGGACGCGGTCATGCCCTCGGTGCAGGCCCTCCTCCACTGGGTGGAGCAGGGCGGCCACCGGATGAGGGGGCACACCCGGGAGGTCAATCTGGAGTGCCCGCGGGACAAGGACTCCTGGGTGACGGAGATCCAGGCGGAACTGGTCTGACGCCCGGCTCCCCCCGGACCCCGGCGTACGGCGGACGGGTACCGCGCACCGAGTTCAACGGGGGTGTGCGCGGCACCCGTCCGGTCTCCACCCGGCCCCTCCAGACGCCACCGACCGGTACCCGCCCGGGACCCCTCCGGACGACACCGACCGGTCTCCACCCGGCCCCTCCGAGGGAGAACGCATCCGTCGGAGCGCCCGGCCCCTCCCCGAAGGCCGCTCCCCCGCCCACGCCATCATGGGAGCATGCGCGCCGCCCGGTTGATCAAGATGGTTCTGCTGCTCCAGTCCAGGCCCTCCATGACGGGCGCCGAGCTCGCCCGTGAGCTGGAGGTCTCGGAGCGGACCGTCACCCGGGACGCGCTCGCCCTCTCCGAGGCCGGGGTCCCGGTCTACGCGGACCGGGGCCGCACCGGCGGCTACCGGCTGATCGGCGGCTACCGCACCCGTCTCACCGGCCTGGGCCGCAGCGAGGCCGAGGCGCTCTTCCTCTCCGGCCTGCCCGGGGCACTGCGCGAGATGGGGCTGGAGGACGCGGCCTCGGCGGCCCGGCTGAAGGTCTCCGCCGCCCTGCTCCCCTCCCTCAGCGACGCCCCGGAGAGCGCGGCCCAGCGCTTCCACCTGGACGCGCCGGGCTGGTACCACGATCCACGGACCCCGGCGCTGCTGCCGGTGCTGGCGGAGGCCGTCTGGGAGGACCGGCCGGTCCTCGCCTCGTACCGGCGTACGGATACGGAGGTGAGCCGGGAACTCGAACCGTACGGGCTGGTCCTGAAGGCGGGTGTCTGGTACCTGTGCGCCCGCGTCCGGGGCGCCTCCCCCACCCGCCCCGCTTTCAGGGTCTACCGGATCGACCGCTTCTCCTCGGCCGACCTCCTCACCGAGGAGCCCCGCTTCACCCGGCACGAGGAGTTCGACCTGCCCGCCTTCTGGGCCGAGCGCGCCGCGCAGTTCGCGCGCTCCCTGCTGCGGGCCCGGGTGGTGCTCCGGGTCTCCGAGGAGGGCGCCCTGCGGCTGCCCCAGCTCGCGGACCGGGAGGCCGCCCGGTCCGCGCTCGCGGAGGCGGACGGGCCGGACGAGGCGGGCTGGCGCACCCTCACCCTCCCCGTGGAGTCGGAGGAGGTGGCGTATGCCCAGCTCTTCGCGCTCGGCCCCGATCTGGAGGTCCTGGAGCCACCCGCCCTGCGCGAACGGTTCGCCTCGGCCGCCGCCCGCACGGCCCGCCGCTACGGCTAGCCCGTGGCCTACCGGTGCTCCTCCAGCCCGTGGCCTACCGGTACTCCTCCAGCCGCGGACTCCGGCCCGCCCGTTCCGCGAGCAGATAGCCCCAGATGTCCGGACGGCTTCCATCCGCGTCCGTCACGCCGTATTCGCGGGCGAGCTGTCCGCTGTCCAGCGACTGGCCGTTCCACCGCTCCCGCTCCGGGTCCGCCGCGAGGGCGGCGAGGTCCCGGGCGAGATAGAGCGGGGACTCCGACAGCGCCCAGTGCTCCTGGCCGGGGATCCCGTCCCGCCAGTTCTCCTCGGTGAGGCCGAAGTGGTCGAGCATCTCCTCGGAACGCAGGAACCCGGGGGTGACGGCCACCGCCGACCCCCCGGCGCTCCGCAGCTCCTCGCCCAGGAGGAAGGCCATCCGGATGGGGATGTTCTTCGCCAGGTCGTAGAAGAAGTTCTCGCGGTGGACGTCGTTGGTCCGCGCGGTGCCGTCGGTCACCTCGACGACCAGCCCACCGGGGTTGCGCACCAGCAGGGGCAGCAGGATGTTGCTGGTGATGATGTGGGTCCTGGTGCCGAGGTCGATCATCCGGAGCCCGCGCTCCAGTTCGACGTCCCACATCTTCACGGCGAAGTCGAGCAGCGCGTTCCCGCCCCACACATCGTTGACCAGGATGTCGAGACGCCCCTGCTCCCGGTCGATCCGCCCGGCCAGGGCACGCACCTGATCGGCCTCCAGATGGTCGGTGGGTACGGCGATGCCGGTGCCGCCCGCGCGGTCGACCAGCTCGGCGGTCCCCTCGATGGTCTCGCCGGAGCGGCCCATCTCGCTGGCCCGCTCCCGGGTGGTGCGTCCGGTGACGTACACGGTCGCTCCGGCCGCGCCCAGCTGTACGGCGATGGCCCGCCCGGCACCACGGGTCGCCCCGGCGACCAGGGCCACCCGTCCTGTCAGTTCTCTCCTCGTCATCCCCCCAACCTCCCACCCATACCCGACACCCCCTGTCCCCTTATCCCTCCGACACCCCGCGCTGGCCCGCATGGGCGGGTGGGGGAGACCTCGGGGGGTGTACGACGTGCGGTGGGGGCGCCCAGACACGATCCTGTACCCGTGATGGACGAGACGGAGTTCTGGGAGATCGTCGACAGCACCCGCACCGCCGCCGACGGCGACCCCGACGACCACGCCGATCTTCTGGTCGACCGCCTGATGGGCCTCGACCCCGACTCCGTGCTGGATTTCGCCCGCCACTTCGAGGCCCGCTTCAACCGGGCCTGGACCTGGGATCTGTGGGCCGCCGCGACGATCCTGCTGGGCGCCGCGGACGAGGAGGCGTTCGACGCGTTCCGCTGCTGGCTGATCGGTCAGGGCCGGGAGGTCTTCGAGGGCGGGGTGCACGAGCCGGACGCGCTCGCGGAGCTGCTGGAGGAGTTCGACGAGGAGATCGACGGCGACGGCGAGGAACTGGGGTACGCGGCGGACGAGGCGTATGAGCGCCTCACCGGCACGATCGCCCCGGATCTGGGGATCCCTCCGGCCTCCGCCGAGCCGCTGGGCCCTTCGCTCGATCTGGCGGACGAGGAGGCCCTGGCCCGGCGTCTGCCCCGGCTGTGGGACCGTTTCGGCTCGCCTTCCCCCAGCCTTCGTCCGGGGGGACCCGCGTCGCCCCCGGTCTGAGCGGCTACGCGCCGAGCGCCCGCCCCATGATCACGTCGTCCACGTACCGTCCCTCGATCCGGAACTCCCCGGGCAGCACGCCTTCCACGGTGAATCCTTCCGCCTCGTACAGCGCCCGCGCGGGCGTGTTGTGGCTGAGCACCCGCAGGGTGATCCGTACGGCGCCCTGCCGCCGGGCCTCCCCGCACGCGGCCCGCAGCAGGGACCGGCCGATGCCGTGCCCGCGCGCCCGGTCGGCGACGGCGAGCCCCTGGATCTGCCGGACGTGCTGGTTGCTGGCGAGCGGGGTGGGCGGCACGAGCCGGATATAGCCCAGGACCGCCCGGCTCCCGACCTCCTCGGCGACGAGGAAGTCCTCCGGCCGGTGGTTGGCGTCGAAGAAGGGGGCGTACGGAGGGACGGGACGCGGCAACACCGCGTGGACCGGCGACCAGGTCTCCCGGTCCAGTTCCCCGAGCGCGTCGGCGTCGGCGGGGCGGGCGTGGCGTATGTGCGACTCGTGCATGGGGCAACTGTGTCATGCCCTCCGGTGGGGGCAGGATGGCTTTCATGCGGATCGCGGTCGCCGGTTCCTCCGGCCTCATCGGTACGGCGCTGGTGCGCTCCCTGCGGACGGACGGACACGAGGTGGTCCGTCTGGTGCGCCGCCCCGCGCGGGCGGGTGACGAGGTCGAGTGGGACCCGCTCCGGCAACATGTGGACGCGGCGGGCCTGGTCGGCTGTGACGCCGTGGTGAACCTGGCGGGCGCCGGGGTCGGCGACCACCGCTGGACCGATACCTACCGCCGGGAGATCCGGGACAGCCGGGTGCTCGGCACGGCGGCCCTCGCGGACGCGGTGGCCTCGCTGGACACCCCACCCCGGGTCTTCCTCAACGGCAGCGCGGTCGGCTTCTACGGTGACACCGGCGGGCGCGCGGTGGACGAGGACGCTCCCCCGGGCGAGGGCTTCCTGCCGGAGGTGTGTGTGGAGTGGGAGGAGGCCACGGCCGCCGCCGGGGAGGCGGGGGCGCGGGTGGCGTTCGCCCGTACCGGTCTGGTCGTCTCCCGGGCGGGCGGCGCGTGGGGGCGGATGTTCCCGCTCTTCAAGGCGGGTCTGGGCGGGCGGCTCGGCGACGGCCGCCAGTACTGGAGTTTTATCTCCCTGCATGACGAGGTGGCGGCCCTGCGCCACATCCTGGACACCGACTCGCTCTCCGGGCCGGTGAATGTGACCTCGCCGGAGCCGGTGACCAATCGTGAGGTCACGGCCGCGATGGGCCGGGTCCTGCGCCGTCCCACCGTGCTGGCGGTGCCCGAACCGGCCCTGCGGCTGGTCCTGGGCGATATGGCCGCCGATGTCCTCGGCAGTCAGCGCGTCCTGCCGAACCGGCTGCTGGAGTCGGGTTTCACCTTCGCCTTCCCGGCGATCGACGACGCGATCGGCGCGGCCCTGCACTGACCCGGCCACCCAGCGGCCACTCGGGGGACATCAGCCACCGCACCCCCACCGGCCCCACTGCACCCCCACACAAACCCCGACTCTCATAACGTTTCGATAACGATCAAAAAATACCCCTCACGCCTCTTTGGCGTGCGCCGGATCCCCCCTCCGGCGCAACCGTGCGCCCCCGCGCACCGGTGCCCCACCGCATGCGCACGTCTCGGTTCGCCGGGCGCTCCCTACCCTCGAACCGAACTCGGGTATCCCTCGGGGCTGTTGGGGGCGTGACCCTCCCGTCAGCCCGCCGACCTCGTGGAGGGCACGTGCTCATCAGCACCGCTCACACTGCGGACCATGCGGACGTCATCATCGTCGGGGCCGGCATCGCCGGACTCGCCGCGGCACATCAGCTGACCAGGGCAGGTGTCAGCGTCAGCGTTCTGGAGGCGTCGCCCCGGCCGGGCGGGCGCATGGCCACGGAGGAGATCGACGGCTTCCGTCTCGATGTCATCGGCCAACTGCTCAGCGTGCGCGGCGCCGAACCCCACCGGGTGGCGGCGCTCAGCGGGGTTCCGCTGCGGCCGTTCGCGCCCGGGGTGCTGGTGCACAGCGCCGGGCGGCTCCAGCGCACGGGGGAGACCGGCCGCGGAGCGGGCGGCCCGGACGGCGCACGGGGCGCGAGGGGCGCTCTCACCATGGCGCGCGCCCTCGCGAGCGCCCCCCGGCCGCTGGACGAGGCCCGGCTCGGCGCCTGTCTCGCCCGCCTCGCGGGCACCCCGGCCCACAAGCTGCTCTCCCGCCCCGAGCGCACCGCCGCCGAGGCCCTGGCCACCCGGGGTCTGCCCGCCCGTACCGTCCAGGGCTTTCTGCGGCCCCTGCTCTCCGCGCTCCTCTGCGACCCCGCGCTGACCACGTCCAGCCGCTGCGCCGACCTGGCGCTGCGCTCGTTCGCCCGGGGGCGGCTGTGCGTCCCGGCCGGGGGCGCCGCCGCCCTCCCCGACCGCCTCGCGGCGGAACTGCCGCCCGGAACGGTCCGTACGGGCGTCCGGGTGAAGGACGCCTCCATCAACCGGGTCAGTACGGAGGAGTACGGCGAACTGTCCTGCCGCGCGCTGGTGGTGGCCACGGGCGCCCGGGACGCGGCGGCGCTGCTGCCGGGCCTGCGGGTGCCCCACTTCCACCCGGTGACGGTGGTCCACCACACCGCCCCGGCCCCGCCGCCCACGGGCGCCGCACTGGTGCTGGAAGGCGACGCGAGCGGCCCGGTCTCCCACACCGCGGTGATGAGCGAGGTCGACTCCTCCCGGGCGCCCGCGGGGCGGGTGCTGGTCTCCTCGACCATTCTGGGCACCCCGCCCCCGTACCCCGACCGCGCCATCCACGACCAGCTCGCGCGGATGTACGGGGTGTCCACGGCCGACTGGGAGACGCTGACGGTCCACCACACCCCGGACGCCGTCCCGGCGATGGCGGCCCCGCACGACCCGAGGCGGCCGGTGCGGGTGCTGGCCGGGCTCTATGTCTGCGGTGACCACCGGGCGACCAGTTCGGTCGGCGGGGCGCTGTACTCGGCCCGGCGGGTCGCTGACGCGATCCTGCGTGACTTCGGCCTCGGCGCCCCCGCACCCGGCCCCTCCCTGCCGACGGCGGCCTGAAGCCCCCTTCTCCGGCTCCCGGGCTCCGCCCGGGAGCCACCCTGAGGCGCCCCCGGCCGCACCCGACGACACCCCCTGAGGCACAGGCCCCAGAGGGTGTCGTCCCGTTCGTTCTCCCGATCCCTCCGCCATCGCGGCGCGCCCCCCGCCGAGCGCGGCCGTGCGGGCCGGGGATCCCGGTGCCCTCGGCGTCCGGTGCCTTCGGTACCCGCTCAGCCGAGCGCCGCGACCCGGTCGCGGTACCCCCGTACCGCCGCGGCGTCCCGGTAGGGCTCCAGTCGGCGCTCGAAGTCCCGGACGTACTCCAGGGCGCGGGCGGAGCGCATCTCCGACGCCGCCACCGCGGCCTCCGCGCCCAGGGAGCACGCCTGGTCCAGTTCGCCGAGGCCGAGCCGTGAGGTCGCCAGCACCACCCGGCAGAAGAGCCGGCTGCGCGCCATGGCCTGCGGTCTGAGCTGGAGGGAGCGCTCGGCGTGCTGGACGGCGGCGCGGTACTGCTGGAGATCGCGGTAGCAGTGGCCGAACTCGTCGGCCATCTGCGCCTCGTCGAAGAAGCGCGCCCAGTAGGGCACCTCGTCGCCGGGACGGGCCGACTCCAGCGCCCGTTCGGCCCGGACCAGGGAGGCGGTACACGCCCGCGTCTCGCCGAGCACCCCGTGACCGCGCGCCTCCACGGCGTGGAGCAGCGCCTGCACCACGGGCGGCGCGGCGGGCCCGACGCCCTGCTGGGCGACCCGGGTGAGCTGCACCGCCTCCCGGCCATGGCCGAGGTAGACGGCCTGGCGGCTCATGGTGACCAGGACATAGGAGCCGTACGCGCGGTCCCCGGCCGCCTGGGCCAGTCGCAGCGCCTGGACGAAGTAGCGCTGGGCCAGTCCATGCGCGGCGATGTCGTAGGAGGTCCACCCGGCGAGCCGGGTCAGATCGGCGACGGCGGCGAACAGCCGCCGCCCGGTGACCTCCCCGTAGGTGCCGCGCAGCATGGGTTCGGCCTCGTGTTCCAGATAGCGGACGAGGGCCTGGCGGGCGTGGCCGCCGCCGTAGGCGTTGTCGAGGGTGCGGAAGAGTTCGCCGACCGAGCGCAGCGCCGCGATGTCGCCGGTGGAGACGCGCTGGCCCGGTCCCCGCTCGGTGCCGCGTTCGGTGGAGCGCTGGCGGGGGACGGCGCCGCCGCCCTGGACGGGGACCCGGCCACCGGGGGTGGGGGCGTCGCCCCGGCTGACCCGCTCGTCGGCGCGTCCGATGAGCCAGTCGCGGCTGGGGACCACCAGCCCGGCGGGGGTGAAGGCGATCTTGCGGAGTTCGGCGTGGCTGCCGGAGTCCTTGCGCCACAGGCCGCTGACGATGTCGACGGCCTCCTCGGGGGTGGCGGCGAACTCCAGCCCCGCGTAGACGGGGGCACAGGCGTCGAGGCCGAGGTCCTGGGCGGACAGCCGGCGCCCGAGCCGTCTGGTGAAGACCTCGGCGATCAGCGCCGGGGTGGTGCCGCGTGGCTGCTGGCCGCGGAGCCAGCGCGTCACGGAGGTCTTGTCGTAGCGCAGGTCCAGCCCGTGCTCCAAGCCGAGCTGGTCGACTCGGCGGGCGAGTCCGGCGTTGGAGAACCCTGCTTCCTGGATGAGTGCGGCAAGCTGGCGATTGGGGATGCGCTGAGGGGGTCGTTCCGTCATCAGCTGTGCGGTCTCCTGCCTTCCGGGCTGGTCAGAGCCCTCAAGGAACGGCGCGAATTTAGCTCCCCTTACCGTCGGTACCGATGGCTTCGCCCTACATTCATCCGATCGTGTGAGGATTGGGGGTGGCGCTGACGGCACCACCTCCCCCGACGCGCTCCGGCGCGCCGCCGTACAGTGACGGGAGGTACGACGCGTGCAGGATGAACGTTTCTCGGCCTGCAAGGATGAACGTTTCTAGGGAGGCTGTGCCGTGGGTGAGCTGCGGTTCGTGCGGCTGGGGTTCGGCGACCGGGCCGTCGAGTACCAGGAGGCGTGGCAGAAGCAGCGCGAGGTGCACGCCGCCCGCTTCGCGGACGAGGTCCCGGACACCTGTCTGCTGCTGGAGCACCCGCCCGTCTACACGGCGGGCCGCCGCACCGAGGACAGCGAGCGCCCGCTGGACGGTACCCCGGTGATCGACGTGGACCGCGGCGGCAAGATCACCTGGCATGGCCCCGGGCAGGTCGTGGGCTACCCGATCATGAAGCTGCCGCGCCCGGTCGATGTGATCGCCCATGTCCGCAGGCTGGAGGAGGCACTGATCCGCACCTGCGCCGAGTTCGGTCTCCAGACCAGCCGGATCGAGGGCCGCAGCGGGGTCTGGGTGCTGGGCGACCCGGTCGAGCGGCGGCCCGCGCTCCCGGCGGCCCCACAGCTCCATGGGCTGTCGCTGGACTTCGACCCCCGGCTCGATCCGCGGCTGGACGACGAGTTCGACCCCCGGCTCAACGGCCCCGAGTACGCCCCGTCCAACGCGGGCCAGCGCCGCGAGGACCGCAAGCTGGCCGCCATCGGCATCCGTATCGCCAAGGGCGTCTCCATGCACGGCTTCTCGCTCAATGTGAACCCGGACAACACCTGGTTCGACCGGATCGTGCCGTGCGGGATCCGGGACGCCGGGGTCGCCTCGCTCGCCGGGGAGCTGGGCCGGGACATCACGATCGAGGACGTCCTGCCGGTGCTGGAACGCCAGCTGCGGGACATCCTGGAGAACGCCGAGCTGCGGCCGAGATCCGTCGAGGTCACGCAGTGACCGGGGGGTACGGCGGTCACGCAGTGACCGGGGGGTCCAGCGGTCACGCAGTGACCAGGAGGTCCAGCGGCCATCCCGTGACCGGGGGATGCCGCCTCCTGACCAGGCGATGTCACCCGGCGACCGGGCGATGTCATCCGATGACCAGGTGCTGAGGCCACCTCATGACCGGGGGTCGAGGTCGGCTCATGACCCGGGGATGACCGCGCGTGGGAATGGACCACGCCAAGCAGAGGTTCGGCCCAGAGAAGACCGCACACTCCACGGGCGTACCCTGGTGTGCGCCGCAGATTCGAATGCCGCGCCCGCAGCGATGCCGAGCGCCGAGCGAGCAGAAAGGGGCGCCGACGTGTCCGCTGTCGCACCCGACGGACGCAAGATGCTGCGCCTGGAGGTCCGGAACAGCCAGACCCCCATCGAGCGCAAGCCCGAGTGGATCAAGACCCGGGCGAAGATGGGCCCCGAGTACACCCAGATGCAACAGCTGGTGAAGCGCGAGGGCCTGCACACGGTGTGCCAGGAGGCGGGCTGCCCCAACATCTTCGAGTGCTGGGAGGACCGCGAGGCCACCTTCCTCATCGGCGGCGACCAGTGCACCCGGCGCTGTGACTTCTGTCAGATCGACACGGGCAAGCCGCAGGCCCTCGACCGGGACGAGCCCCGCCGCGTGGGCGAGTCGGTCGTCACCATGGACCTGAACTACGCCACGATCACCGGCGTCGCCCGCGACGACCTGGAGGACGGCGGCGCCTGGCTCTACGCGGAGACCGTGCGCCAGATCCACGCGATGACGGCGGAGCGCGAGGGCGGCCGGACCAAGGTCGAGCTGCTGATCCCCGACTTCAACGCGGTCCCCGAGCAGCTCGCGGAGGTCTTCTCCGCCCGCCCCGAGGTGCTCGCCCACAACGTCGAGACCGTGCCCCGGATCTTCAAGCGCATCCGCCCCGGCTTCCGCTACGAGCGCTCGCTTGAGGTCATCACCCGTGCCCGTGAGGCCGGTCTCGTCACCAAGTCCAATCTGATCCTGGGCATGGGCGAGGAGCGCGCCGAGGTCAGCGAGGCGCTGCGGCAGCTGCACGAGGCGGGCTGCGAGCTGATCACGATCACGCAGTATCTGCGGCCGTCGGTGCGCCACCACCCGGTGGAGCGCTGGGTGAAGCCGCACGAGTTCGTGGAGCTGAAGGAGGAGGCCGAGGCGATCGGCTACTCCGGTGTGATGTCCGGCCCGCTGGTCCGCTCCTCCTACCGCGCGGGACGCCTCTTCGGCCAGGCCATGGACCGCCGGGCGGAGCTGGCGCGCCCCGCCGCCGTCTGACCCACCGCCGAGCGCCCCGGCGCCGACCCGTGTGAAGTCGCGCACAAGCGGCTACCACCGAGTATGAGAAGAACGGATCGCGGCCCGTACCCTCCCCGCAGCTCGGGGGTGGTGTACGGGCCGCGTCAGGGTTCCGGCCCTCCCCGACCGCGCCCCATCAAGGTTTCATCACTGTTTGACCGGTGGGTCACGCGCTGGTAACACCGACGAGTAACCCTCTCCTCAGGCACCGCGCACTCCCCACCCTCACGCCGTCCCGCCCGAAAGGGGCCTCAGCCATGCTGGCCGCGCCCGTGCGCCACCTCCCGTCCGTCAAAGACACCCTGCGCGCCATGGAGTCCTTCCTTCTCTCCGGCGGCCAGCGCACCGCGCGCCGCAACGCGTGGACGGCGGTGCTCGAAGACCGCCGCCGCGCCCGGGACCGGGTCGAGGCCCAGCATGTACTGGAGGCCGTGGCTGGCCGTGCCTCCCGGGCCACGTAAACTTCGGATTATGGCGAGGAAGGCAAAATCAGACGGCGCTGACGCCGCTGCGAACCCGGGGCGACTGAAGCAGATCGCCCTGACCTACAAGATGACCCGACGGGCCGACCCCAAGATCGGTCTGATCATCGCGGCCGTGGGAATCGTCACCTTCGGTGCCTTTCTCGCGATCGGCTTCTGGCTGGGTTACCCGATCTACCTGGGCATCCTGGGCTTCCTGCTCGCGTTCCTGGCGATGGCGATCATCTTCGGCCGCCGCGCCGAGCAGGCCGCCTTCGGACAGATGGAGGGTCAGCCCGGCGCCGCCGCGGCCGTCCTCCAGAACGTGGGCCGTGGCTGGACCACCACCCCGGCCGTCGCGATGAACCGCAACCAGGACGTGGTGCACCGGGCCGTCGGCCGCGCGGGCATCGTCCTGGTCGCCGAGGGCAACCCGAACCGGCTGAAGACGCTGCTGGCCGCCGAGAAGAAGAAGATGGCGCGCATCGTCGTCGACGTCCCGGTCCACGACATCATCGTCGGCACCGACGAGGGCCAGGTGCCCCTCAAGAAGGTCCGTACGAAGATGCTGAAGCTCCCCCGCGTGCTCAACGGCCCGCAGGTGACGGCCACCAACGACCGGCTGCGTGCCATGGGCGACCTGATGAGCAACATGCCGCTGCCGAAGGGTCCGATGCCCAAGGGGATGCGGATGCCGCGCGGCGGTGGCGGCGGCGGAAAGATGCGCTGAGCCCTCGCGCTCGGCCCCTGACGTAACGA
>NZ_JBHVHF010000169.1:0-17393 GCF_042800315.1 Streptomyces sp. NPDC057638 | reverse complement strand
GTCGGCACGGGCGCGGGCCCGTGCGCGGACGGCGGCCCGGGATCGGGCGGCGCGCCCGCCCCCGCGACGGCGGCCCCCGCCGGAAGGACGGCGAGCGCGCACAGGGCGGCCGCGACGGTACGGAAGCGGTGGTGTCCGCCACCCGGGGCGGTGGGGCGCGTGGTCATCGTTCGGGTCCTTCCGGTGGGGTGCGGACACTCCCCCTGTGCCCTGATGCCCCTCTCTACCCAGTGACCGGTGGGCCGTACGGTGTCGGACACGCGTTGCGGGGCGCGAGATCACCCGTACGGCCAGGTCCGATTCGTTCAAGCCGGGCAGACCCCCGCCGCTCTACCGTGACGCCATGAACGCACCGCACACACCGGCACCCGCCCCGCGCCTCGACGCCATCGGCCTGACCGTCTCCGACATGGCCGCCTCGCTCGCCTTCTACCGGCTGCTCGGACTGGAACTGCCCGCCGACGCCGACACCGCCCCCCATGTGGAGGCCGCCCTCCCCGGCGGTCTGCGGCTGCTCTTCGACACCGAGGAGACCGTCCGCTCCTACGACCCCGACTGGACCCCCTCCTCCGGCGACGACCGCGCCGCCCTCGCCTTCCGCTGCGCGACCCCGGCGGAGGTGGACTCCCTCTACACCCGGCTCACCTCGGCGGGACACCGCGGCCGCCGCGAGCCCTGGGACGCGGTGTGGGGTCAGCGCTACGCCCTGCTCCTCGACCCGGACGGCGGTACGGTCCAGCTCTTCGCCGACCGGTGAGGGCGGCTGGCGGGTCGGCTACCACGATCTCCGGACCCGGACCGTCAGCCCAGTCCCCGCGACACCCGGTAGGCCGTCAGGGTGATCCCGGTCAGGGCGCGTGTCTCGCGGGCCAGATGGGGCTGGTCGGCGTAGCCCGAGACGGCGGCGGCGGTGGCGAGGGGACGGCCCTGGTGGAGCAGGGCGAGGGCGTGCTGGAGGCGGAGGATCCGGGCGAGGGTCTTGGGGCCGTAGCCGAAGGCGTGCAGGGAGCGCCGGTGGAGCTGGCGGGCGCCGAGGCCGACGGTCGACGCGGCGGACGCGACCGTCGCGCCCGCCGCCAGGAGGCGGACGATCTCGGCGGTCCGGGGGTCGGGGGCACCGTCCGGGACGGCGGCGAGGGTCAGCGCCAGCGCCTCCAGGGCGGCGGCGGGGTCCGGTGCCGCGTCCACCCGCGCGGCGAGCGGGCGGGTCCGGCGCTCGCCCCAGAGGTCGGCGAGCGGCACGCGCCGGTCGCGCAGTTCGTGCGCGGGGACGCCGAGGAGGGCGGGGGCGGCGCCGGGCGGCAGACGCAGGCCCGCGTACGGGGTGCCGGGCGGGGTCCGGTGGGCGCGCGTGTCGGGTCCGGCGACCAGGAGCTGCCCCGGGGTCCACAGCAGGTCCATACAGCCGTCGGGGAGCACCGGGCCGCCCGCGCCGACGGCGCGCCAGAGCACGGCGCCGGGGAGGGCGGCGGGGCGCTCCTCGTAGCGGGCGGTCACCGCGCCTGCCTCCGGGGCAGCGGCTGCCGCGCGTCCGTCCGGGGCAGCGGCTGCCGCGCGTCGATCCGGGGGCGGGGTTGCCGACCGTTCCTCCAGGCAAGCGCTCACCGCGCCTTCCTCGCCTGAGGGGCTCACCGTCCGTTCCTCGCCGGAGGGAGTGGTCACCGGCGGGGCTCCTCGGCGGAGGCGCTCACCGCCGGGACCGGGCGGGACGCCTCGTACGCCTCGTACGCCTCGTACCTCTCGTACGCCCCGTACCTCTCGTACGCCCCGTGGCGAGCGCTCGCCGACCGCTGAGCCGAACCACCGACGACGGGACCGACGGCCCCGGCGAAGCCGCGGCGGGGACCGGCGCGGCGACCGGCCGAAAGGTTCATGCGTGGCCGTCCGCCGGGCCGGGGCCGTCATCGGGTGAGCGGTGGTTCTCGCGGCCCGCGTGCAGCCGGGAGCGCACATCGTCCGGGGGCAGGAAGCGGGACCAGCGCTCGGGGAACTCGGAGGGCATGTCCCCGGTGCCGCCGACCCCGTCATCGTCGCCGTCGTCGCCGTCGTCCCCGTCATCGCCGAAGCCGCCGTCATCGACGTCGAAGAGGTGGGCCGCGCGCGCCCGCGCGAGGACCTCGGCGGCCTGCGCGGCGCGGACCCGCTCGTTGGCGGCGCGGGCGGCGGCCGTGGCGACCGACGGCCAGACCCGGTCGATGGCCGCGTTCACGGCCGCGCCGACCAGGACGGCGAAGGCGGAGATACCGATCCACAGCAGGACGGCGATGGGCGCGGCGAGCGATCCGTAGATCGTGGGGCCCTCGACCTGACTGGTCAGATAGATCCGCAGCAGGAAGCTGCCGAGCACCCACATCCCCAGCGCCACCAGCGCGCCGGGGATGTCCTCGACCCAGGGCGAACGCACCGGCACGGAGACGTGGTACAGCGTGGTGAGGAAGGCGATGGAGAGGGTGCTGACGACGGGCCAGTACAGGATCGACACGAGGGTGGTGCCCCAGGGCATCCACTCCACCACCTGATCGGGCCCGACCGCCGCGAGCGGCAGCACCACCGCGCCGATCAGCAGCGCCACCAGGTACAGCAGGAACGCGAGCAGCCGGGTGGCGACGATGCCGCGCTGGCCGTCGAGGCCGTACATCACGGTGATGGTGTCGATGAAGACGTTCACCGCGCGCGAGCCGGACCACAGGGCGATGGCGAAGCCGATGGAGATCAGGTCGGGCCGTCCGCCGTGGGTGACGTCCTCCAGCAGGGGCCGGGCGATGTCGTTGACCCCCCGGTCGGACAGGACCGTGCCGACCGCCGTGAGGATGTTCTTCTCGATGGAGGCGACGGTGGTGGTGTCGGTCCAGTCGTCGATGTAGCCGAGGAGGCCGAGCAGGCCGAGCATCAGCGGCGGCAGCGACAGCAGGGTGAAGAACGCGGCTTCGGCGGCGAGTCCGAGGATTCTGTACTCGATGCACGAGTTGACCGTGTCCTTGAGGAGCAGCCACGCCATCTTCCGTTTGGAAACGTTGCGATAGAGGACGCGAGCCCGGTGTAGCCGACCCGATGGCCGCTCAGGTGTTTCATTTGCTGCCTGCACCTCCTTACCGTATCGGCATGGCAGCAGAGACCCACACAGTGACCAACCAGGCTCCGCCCCTGGTGGGCTATGACGTGTACACAGCTGACCGAGCCCTGTCGGAAGCCGTGGAACGGCATGTCTCACCCGAGCGGCGCGACCTGGTCCGCACCGAGCTGAGCGAGCTGGGACAGGCTTCCGGTTCGGCGCAGGCACAGGAGTGGGGGAGGCTGGCCAACGAGAACCCCCCGGTGCTGCGCACCCATGATCGCTACGGCCACCGGATCGACGAGGTCGCGTTCCATCCGGCCTGGCACCGGCTGCTGGGCCATGCCGTCGGCGCGGGCCTGACCGACGCCTGGGGCAGGCCGGACGGCCACGTACGGCGCGCCGCCGCCTTCCTGGTGTGGTCGCAGACGGAGGCGGGCCACGGCTGCCCGCTGTCGATGACCCACGCGGCCGTGCCCGCGCTGCGCGCCGACCCCGGGCTCGCGGCGGTGTGGGAGCCCCGGCTGACCTCGCGGATCTACGAGTCGGAGCTGCTGCCCGGCGCGGCGAAACCCGGGGCGCTCTTCGGCATGGGCATGACCGAGAAGCAGGGCGGCACCGATGTCCGGACCAACACCACCGCCGCCACCCCCCTGACCGCCGACGGCGAGTACCTGCTCACCGGCCACAAGTGGTTCTGCTCCGCGCCGATGTCCGACGGTTTCCTGGTGCTGGCCCAGGCGCCCGGCGGACTGACCTGCTTCCTGGTGCCCCGGGTCCTCGACGACGCCACCCGCAACGTCTTCCGGATCCAGCGGCTCAAGGACAAGCTCGGCAACCGGTCCAACGCGTCGGCCGAGGTCGAGTTCGACGGCACCTGGGCCCGCCGGGTGGGCGAGGAGGGCCGGGGAGTGCGCACCATCATCGAGATGGTCGCCGCGACCCGGCTGGACTGTGTGCTGGGCTCGGCCGCGCTGATGCGCCAGGCGGTGGCGCAGGCGATCCACCACACCGCCCACCGCTCGGCGTTCGGCGGCCCGCTGATCGACAAGCCGCTGATGCGCAACGTCCTGGCCGATCTGGCACTGGAGTCCGAGGCCGCCACGGTCCTGGGGCTGCGACTGGCCGCCGCCTACGACTCCGGTACCGAAGCGGAGCGCGCCTTCGCCCGGCTCGCCGTGCCCGCCGCCAAGTACTGGGTCACCAAGCGCTGCACACCACTGGCGGGTGAGGCCCTGGAGTGTCTCGGCGGCAACGGCTATGTGGAGGAGTCGGGGATGCCCCGGCTGCTGCGCGAGTCACCGCTCAACTCCATCTGGGAGGGCTCGGGCAATGTCCAGGCCCTGGACGTCCTGCGGGCCCTCCAGCGCGAGCCCGGCGCACTCGACGCCTTCCTCCAGGAGGTCGGCCGGGCCCGGGGCGCCGACCACCGGCTCGACGGCGCGATCAAGGACCTGCTCACCGAACTCGCCGACCTGGAGGGCGTGGAGGCCCGGGCCCGCCGGCTGGTCGAACGCATGGCCCTGGTCCTCCAGGGCTCCCTCCTGGTCCGCTGGGCCCCACCCGAGGTGGCGGACGCCTTCTGCGCCTCCCGCCTGGGCGGCGACTGGGGAGCGGCGTTCGGCACCCTGCCGCACTCCCTGGCCCTGGGCGCCGTGGTGGAGCGGGCCCGCCCGGTGGCGTGAGCGACGCGGACGGCCACGGACCGACCCGGCGGGCCATGGCACGGGCGACGGCTTACGAGGACGAGAGGCCGGGGCGTGGGCGGCGGCTTACAGGGACGGCGGGCCATGGCACGGGCGACGGCTTACGAGGACGAGAGGCCGGGGCGTGAGCGACGGCTTACGGGGACGGCGGGCCATGGCACGGGCGACGGCTTACGAGGACGAGAGGCCGGGGCGTGGGCGGCGGCTTACAGGGACGGGAGGCCGGGGCGTGACGCGCGGGCCCGCCGTCGTAGATGATCATGCTCGGGGTGGTGCCGCGCCGACACGGCACCACCCCTCGCGCTGCACACCTTCGTACGCACGACCACCTCTTCGCGACGGTTGCAAGGGGTTGCAGCCTTGACGTCGCACCACCGCGCAGGAGGCCCGCAGTGCAGTCCACCCCCCTCCACCCGGCCGTGCTCGCCGCCATGGACCCCGGCGCCGCCGTACGGCTGCTCCGGGCGGACCACGGCGGACGGCCCGCCACGCCACGGGCCGAGATCGCCGACTCCTGGTGCCGGCTGCTGCGGCAAGGGCTCGACCCCGGCACGGTCCCGGCGTCGCCCCGGCCGCTGCCCCGGGCGGAGACCGAGCGGCGCCGGGCCGGATCGCCGCTCGGCGAGGTGCTGCCGGTGCTGCGGAGCAGCCTGGTCTCGATCGCCGAGTCCGCCCGCCATGTCATGGTCGTCGCCGACGCGGACGGGCGGATGCTCTGGCGGGAGGGCGAGGCGACCGTGCTGCGCAAAGCGGACACCCACGGTTTCGTGCTCGGCGCGGATCTGCGGGAGGAGTCGATCGGCACCAACGCCACCGGTACGGCGCTGGTGACCCGGCGGCCGGTCCGGGTCCACGCGAGCGAGCACTACGTCACCGCGCACACCACCTGGACCTGCGCGGGCTCCCCCGTCACCGACCCCCGTGACGGTCGGCTGATCGGTGCCGTCACCGTCAGCGGGCCCCTGTCCACCCTGCATCCGGCCACCCTCGCCCTGGTCACCTCCGTCACCCGGCTCGCGGAGGCCGAGCTGCGCCAGCGCCACTTCGCCGCGCTGGACCTGCTGCGCGGGGTGGCCTCACCGCTGCTGGGCAGGCTCGGCGGGCGGGCGGTCGCCGTGGACGCCAACGGCTGGCCCGCCGCCGTGGTCGGGATGCCGCCACCGGGCCGGGTCGCACTGCCGAAGGACCTCTCGGGCGGGGCGCGCTGGCTGCCGTCGCTGGGGATGTGCGCGGTGGAGCCCCTGCCCGGCGGCTGGCTGATCCGGGTGGCGGACCCGGCGACCGAGTTCCACGCCGCCCGGGTGGTGCTGGACCTCAGCAAGCCCCGGGCTCCCTTGGTGACCGTACGGGGGCAGGCGGGCGGCTGGACCCGGGAGCTCAGCCCGCGCCACGCGGAAGTGCTGTACGCGCTGGCGCTCCACCCGGAGGGCCGCACGGCGGCGGAGCTGGCCCGGGACATCTTCGCGGACGCCACGCGCACGGTGACGGTCCGCGCCGAGTTCTCCCGGCTGCGCCGCCTGCTGGCACCGGTCCTCTCCAGTCGCCCCTACCGCTTCACGGAAGGCGTACGGGTGGATCTGATCGCCCCGGGCGGCACGGAGTGCGCGAACAGCCCGGACAGCCCAAACAACACAGACAACGCAGACAGCAGGGGCAGCACCGGCAGCACGGACGCCGTGGCGACGCCGGGCCCGCCGCCGGAGCCCTGACCCGGGCGGGGCCACCGCCCTCCTGTCCGGATACCGGACAGGCTGCTGGACCGTCCGCACCACGCCCCCCTCACGGCCCCGCCGCAGCCCCCGCCACCGTCCCCTCACGGCCCCGGCACGGCCCCGGCACGTGAGGGATGCCACTGCCGTCCCGACCAGGCCAGCCCTTGGGCCCGGCCGTGCCCGCGTGATTCCCTGACCGCATGAGCAACACCGTGACCACCTGGTACCTGGAGCAGACCTCCCCCGACGCCGCTCCCCCCGTCCCCGCGCCCGACGGCGTACGGACCGAGCGCGCCGAGGTGCCGTCGCCCGAGTTCAGCCGCTTCCTGTACACGGCCGTCGGCGGGGACGTCCTGTGGACCGACCGTCTGGCCATGACCTACGCCGAGTGGGAGGAAACCCTCGCCCGCCCCGGAACCGAGACCTGGGTGGCGTATGAACGCGGCACCCCGGCCGGGTACGCGGAACTCGCGGCCGACGGCGACGGCTCCGTGGAGATCGTCTACTTCGGGCTGATCCCCGCGTTCCGGGGACGGCGGATCGGGGGGCATCTGCTCTCGTACGCGGTGGCGCGGGCATGGGAGCTGGGGGAGCGGCACGAGGGGGTGGCGGCGACGAAGCGGGTGTGGCTGCACACGTGTTCCGACGACGGGCCGCACGCGATGGACAACTACCTGCGCCGCGGCTTCTCCCTCTACGACACCACCACCGCCCCCACGTCCCCCACCCCCACCCCGGGCCCCTGGCCCGGCTCCCACCCCTGACCACTCCCCCGCGCGACCCCGGGTCCCACCGCTTCATGGGCACGCGGGTTCCGCCCCCTTGTGGGCAGGAACCCGCACGCCCGCGACAGCTGGACCCGCCGCCACCAGAGCGAGACCCACACTCCGCGCACCCCGCAGGGGGTGCGGCGGGATCCGGACATGTGATCAACAGCACCCCATCTCGCTAGGCGAGACATCATTGTCCAGTATCCGGATAACGGTGGACTGGCGTCCGATCCCCGTGACACGCTTCCGTCATGTCTGAAGCTGGAATTGCCTTGGTGAGTCGGCGGCACGTCGATCTCGTCCGCGTGTCCAGCGCCATCTGTCCCGCCTGCTGACAGCCTGACAGCCCGCACTTCCACGCTCTGCCCCACGAATCCCGCGGCGCCCCACGCCGCCGGTTCCCCGGCGCCGCCGCCGCTGTAGTCCGCATCCTGAGACTCCCGTCCGCGCACCGTCGCGCCTGTGGACGAGTGCGCTGCCCGAAAACACCCGTCGCCTCCGCCGTCCCCTGCCGTCCGAAGGACACATCGCCATGGCCGCCACGCCCGACCAGCCCGCTCCCGCCGCGCCACGCCGCCGCACCGGACGCCACCGCGGTGAGGGACAGTGGGCCGTGGGGCACATGACGCCCCTGAACGCCAATGAGCAGACCAAGAAGGACGACGACGGTCTCAATGTGCGGACACGTATTGAGACGATCTACTCGAAGCGCGGATTCGACTCCATCGACGGCGCCGACCTCCGTGGCCGGATGCGCTGGTGGGGTCTGTACACCCAGCGCAAGCCCGGGATCGACGGCGGCAAGACCGCGATCCTGGAGCCGGAGGAGCTGGACGACAAGTACTTCATGCTGCGGGTGCGGATCGACGGCGGTCGTCTGACGACGGGTCAACTCCGGGTGATAGGCGAGATCTCGCAGGAGTTCGCCCGGGGCACGGCCGACATCACCGACCGGCAGAACGTCCAGTACCACTGGATCCGGATCGAGGACATGCCGGAGATCTGGCGGCGTCTTGAGGCCGTCGGGCTCTCCACCACCGAGGCGTGCGGTGACACCCCCCGGGTCATCCTCGGCTCGCCCGTCGCGGGCATCGCCGAGGACGAGATCATCGACGGCACCCCCGCGATCGACGAGATCTACCGCCGGATCGTCGGCAACAAGGACTTCTCCAACCTGCCCCGCAAGTTCAAGTCCGCGATCTCCGGCTCGCCGCTGCTGGATGTGGCCCACGAGATCAACGACATCGCGTTCGTCGGTGTCCACCACCCCGAGCTGGGCCCCGGTTTCGACCTGTGGGTGGGCGGCGGGCTCTCCACCAACCCCAAGATCGGGGTGCGGCTGGGTGCCTGGGTGCCGCTGGAGGACGTACCGGATGTGTACGAGGGTGTCATCGGCATCTTCCGCGACTACGGCTACCGCAGACTGCGCACCAGGGCCCGGCTGAAGTTCCTGGTCGCCGACTGGGGACCGGAGAAGTTCCGGCAGGTGCTGGAGGACGAGTACCTGCTGCGCAAGCTCGCCGACGGGCCCGCGCCCGCGCAGCCGGTGGAGCGCTGGCGGGACCACGTCGGGGTGCACCGGCAGCAGGACGGCCGCTTCTACGTCGGCTTCGCGCCGCGGGTCGGCCGGGTCGACGGCACCATCCTCACCAAGATCGCCGAGCTGGCCGAGGCCCATGGCTCGGGCCGGGTGCGTACCACCGCCGAGCAGAAGATGCTGGTGCTGGACATCGCCGAGGACCAGGTCGAGTCGGTCGTCGCCGGGCTGGAGGCGCTCGACCTGCGGGTCACCCCCTCCCCGTTCCGGCGCGGCACGATGGCCTGCACCGGGATCGAGTTCTGCAAGCTCGCCATCGTGGAGACCAAGGGCCGGGGCGCCTCGCTCATCGATGAACTGGAGCGCCGTCTCCCGGAGTTCGACGAGCCGCTGACCATCAACATCAACGGCTGCCCCAACGCCTGCGCCCGGATCCAGGTCGCGGACATCGGTCTCAAGGGCCAGCTCGTCCTCGACGACGACGGCAACCAGGTCGAGGGCTACCAGGTCCACCTCGGCGGCGCCCTGGGCCTTGAGCCCGGCTTCGGCCGCAAGGTGCGCGGGCTGAAGGTCACCTCGGACGAACTGCCCGACTACGTCGAGCGGGTGGTGCGCCGCTTCCAGGCCGAGCGCGAGGACGGCGAGCGCTTCGCCACCTGGGCGGCCCGCGCCTCCGCGGAGTCGCTGTCATGAGCCAGCGCGCCGCCCCCTTCTACTGCCCCTACTGCGGTGACGAGGACCTGCGCCCCAACGAGCAGGGCCACGGCGCCTGGGAGTGCGCCGCGTGCAACCGCGCCTTCCAGGTGAAGTTCCTCGGTCTGCTCGCCCGGGGACTGGCCCCCGCCGCCGGACACGGCACCGCTCATGGAACCGGAACTGAGACCAGAACCGGAACGGGAGAGGACGCGATATGACGGCCACCGATCCAGGCGCCGACCCGGCCAGGGACCCGCGGCACCTCCGGGAGCTGGCCGAGCGCGCCGGGCGTGAGCTGGAGGACGCCCCGGCCCTCGCCATCCTGGGCTGGGCCGCCGACACCTTCGGCCCCCGCTTCTGCGTCACGTCCTCCATGGAGGACGCCGTCGTCGCCCATCTCGCCTCGCGCGCCCTGCCCGGCGTCGATGTCGTCTTCCTCGACACCGGCTACCACTTCCCGGAGACCATCGGCACCCGGGACGCGGTCGAGGCCGTGATGGACGTACGGCTGATCACGCTCACCCCCCGGCAGTCCGTCGCCGAGCAGGACGCCGAGCACGGTCCCCGGCTCCATGACCGCGACCCCGATCTCTGCTGCGCCCTGCGGAAGGTGGCGCCGCTGGAGCAGGGGCTCGGCGGCTATGACGCCTGGGCGACCGGGCTGCGCCGCGAGGAGTCCCCCACCCGGGCCACCACGCCCGTCGTCGGCTGGGACGAGCGCCGGGGCAAGGTCAAGGTCTCCCCCATCGCCCGCTGGACCCAGGGCGATGTGGACGCCTATGTCGCCGAGCACGGCGTGCTCACCAACCCGCTGCTGATGGACGGGTACGCGTCGGTGGGCTGCGCCCCCTGCACCCGCCGGGTCGCGGCGGGCGAGGACGCCCGCGCGGGCCGCTGGGCGGGCCGGGCCAAGACGGAATGCGGGCTGCACGGCTGATGACGACCCACAGGGACGGGGTGACGCCCCACGGGGACGAGCAGCCGACCGCGACCACGCCAACGACCACGGGAGTGAACGACGTGACTGGAGCCACCATCTGGCTCACCGGGCTGCCGAGCGCGGGCAAGACGACCATCGCCCGCGCGGTGGCCGACCGGCTGCGCGCCGAGGGCCGGCGGGCGGAGGTGCTCGACGGCGACGAGATCCGCGAGTTCCTCTCGGCGGGTCTCGGCTTCAGCCGCGCCGACCGCGACACCAACGTACGGCGGATCGGTTTCGTCGCCGAGCTGCTCGCCTCGCACGGGGTCACGGTGCTGGTCCCGGTGATCGCCCCGTACGCCGACAGCCGTGAGGCCGTGCGCAAGCACCACTCCGCCGAGGGCACCCGCTATCTGGAGGTCCATGTGGCCACCCCGGTCGACGTGTGCTCCGTGCGCGATGTGAAGGGCCTGTACGCCAAGCGGGCGGCGGGCGAGATCCAGGGACTGACCGGGGTGGACGACCCGTACGAGGAGCCCGAGACGCCGGATCTGCGGATCGAGTCCCAGCACCAGACCGTGCCGGAGTCCGCGGCAGCCGTGTACGCGCTGCTCAACGAGGAGGGTCTCCTGTGACCGACAGCCCCTACGCCCTGTCGCACCTGGACGCGCTGGAGTCCGAGGCCGTCCATATCTTCCGCGAGGTGGCGGGCGAGTTCGAGCGGCCGGTGATCCTCTTCTCCGGCGGCAAGGACTCCATCGTCATGCTCCATCTGGCGCTCAAGGCGTTCGCGCCCGCGCCACTGCCCTTCACGCTGCTGCATGTGGACACCGGGCACAACTTCCCCGAGGTGCTCGACTACCGCGACCGCGCCGTCGCCCGGCATGGGCTGCGGCTGCACATCGCCTCCGTACAGGAGTACATCGACAGCGGGAAGCTGCGCGAGCGCCCCGACGGCACCCGCAACCCCCTCCAGACCGTCCCGCTGACGGAGGCCATCCAGGAGCACCGCTTCGACGCCGTCTTCGGCGGCGGACGGCGGGACGAGGAGAAGGCGCGCGCCAAGGAGCGGGTGTTCTCGCTGCGGGACGAGTTCTCCCAGTGGGACCCGCGCCGTCAGCGGCCCGAGCTGTGGCAGCTCTACAACGGCCGCCACGCCCCCGGCGAGCATGTCCGGGTCTTCCCGCTCTCCAACTGGACCGAGCTGGATGTGTGGCAGTACATCGAACGGGAGCGGATCGAGCTGCCGGAGATCTACTTCGCCCATGAGCGCGATGTCTTCCTCCGCTCCGGCATGTGGCTGACCGCGGGCGACTGGGGCGGCCCGAAGGAGTCCGAGCCGGTGGAACGGCGCCAGGTGCGCTACCGCACGGTCGGCGACATGTCCTGCACCGGCGCCGTCGACTCGGACGCCGTCACCCTCGGCGCCGTGATCGCCGAGATCGCCGCCTCCCGGCTCACCGAGCGCGGCGCCACCCGGGCCGACGACAAGCTCTCCGAAGCCGCGATGGAAGACCGCAAGCGCGAGGGGTATTTCTAATCATGACCACCACGAGCGACCCGCTCTCGGCCACCACCCTGCTGCGTTTCGCCACCGCGGGCTCCGTCGACGACGGTAAGTCCACGCTGGTGGGGCGGCTGCTGCACGACTCCAAGTCGGTGCTCTCGGACCAGTTGGAGGCGGTG
Source organism: Streptomyces sp. NPDC057638 (assembly GCF_042800315.1). Lineage (NCBI taxonomy): Bacteria > Bacillati > Actinomycetota > Actinomycetes > Kitasatosporales > Streptomycetaceae > Streptomyces > Streptomyces sp. NPDC057638. Next base: position 5,315 of record NZ_JBHVHF010000169.1, on the reverse strand, counting down.
GAGCACGCCTCGCGCTCCCGGGGCCAGGAGGCCCCCGATCTGGCGCTGCTCACCGACGGGCTGCGGGCCGAGCGGGAGCAGGGCATCACCATCGACGTGGCGTACCGTTACTTCGCCACCGCCCGCCGCCGCTTCATCCTCGCCGACACCCCCGGTCATGTGCAGTACACCCGCAACATGGTCACCGGCGCCTCCACCGCCGAGCTGGCCGTGGTCCTGGTCGACGCCCGCAACGGCGTGGTCGAGCAGACCCGCCGCCACGCCGCCGTCGCCGCGCTGCTGCGGGTGCCGCACGTGGTCCTCGCGGTCAACAAGATGGACCTCGTCGGCTACCGCGAGGACGTCTTCGCCGCCATCGCCGAGGAGTTCACCGGCTACGCCCGCGAGCTGGGCGTCCCGGAGGTCACCGCCATCCCCATCTCGGCCCTGGCCGGGGACAACGTGGTGGACCCCTCCGCGCACATGGACTGGTACGGCGGCCCGACCGTGCTGGAGCACCTGGAGACCGTCCCGGCCAGCCATGACCTGACCGACTGCCACGCCCGCTTCCCGGTCCAGTACGTCATCCGCCCGCAGACCGCCGAGCACCCCGACTACCGGGGCTACGCGGGCCAGATCGCCGCGGGCACCTTCCGGGTCGGGGAGCGGGTCACCGTCCTGCCGTCCGGGCGTACGACGCGGATCAGCGGCATCGATCTGCTGGGCGAGTCCGTCGACATCGCCTGGACGCCCCAGTCGGTGACGCTGCTGCTCGACGACGACATCGACATCGCCCGCGGTGACCTGCTGGTGCCCAGCGATGACGCGCCCGCGAGCAGCCAGGACATCGAGGCCACCGTCTGCCATGTCGCCGACGAGCCGCTCACGGTGGGCCAGCGGGTGCTGCTGAAGCACACCACCCGCACGGTGAAGGCGATCGTCAGGGAGATCCCGTCCCGGCTCACCCTGGACGACCTCTCCCAGCACCCGGAGCCGGGGCGGCTGGTCGCCAACGACATCGGCCGGGTCAAGATCCGTACCGCCGAGCCGATCGCGCTCGACTCCTACGCCGACTCCCGCCGCACCGGGTCCTTCCTGCTGATCGACCCGGCCGACGGCACCACCCTGGCGGCGGGCATGGCCGGGGACTCCTTCGCCACCACCCCGACGACCGAGAACACCAACAGCACCGACAGCGAGGGCTGGGACTTCTAGATATGACCGACGCGTTCGCGACCTTCGCGAAGGAGGGTGGCCGAGTGGGCAGCGGCACCCTCGGCGCGGGCTCGGGGGGTGTCGTGCGATGTGCGCGATAACCGCTCCGAACCACCCGCACCACCCGCGAAGACAGCACTTAGCCACCACCGTCCCGGCCGCCGCCCATACGACACGCGCGCGCCGGGGCCGACGAGAGGAACTCCCTCCGTGCCTGCTATCCGTACCTCCCTGCGTCGCGGCGCCACCGCCGCCGCCGTCCTGCCGCTGCTGATCGGGGCACTCGCCTCCTGCGGCTACGGCTCCAAGGCCAAGGAGGACGACGCCTCCGCCACCGCCGCGAAGGGCGAGAAGCTCTCCGCCGACGCGGTGCGCCTCGGCTACTTCCCCAATCTGACCCATGCCACCGCCCTGGTCGGGGAGCAGGAGGGCATCCTCCAGAAGGAGCTCGGCGGCACGAAGCTGAAGTCCACCACCTTCAACGCCGGTCCGTCCGAGATCGAGGCGCTGAACGCGGGCTCCATCGACATCGGCTTCATCGGCCCCTCCCCCGCCATCAACGGCTACACCAAGTCCAAGGGGAAGAACCTGAGGATCGTCGCCGGTTCCGCCTCCGGCGGGGTGCGGCTGGTGGTCAACCCCAAGAAGATCAAGACCCTGGACGACCTCAAGGGCAAGCGGATCGCCACCCCGCAGCACGGCAACACCCAGGACGTCGCCTTCCTCAACTGGATAGCCGAGCGGGGCTGGAAGACCGACGCCCAGAGCGGCAAGGGCGATGTCTCCGTCGTCCGCACCGACAACAAGATCACCCCGGACGCCTACAAGTCGGGCTCCATCGACGGCGCGTGGGTGCCGGAGCCGACCGCCTCCCGGCTGGTCGCCCAGGGCGCCAAGGTGCTGCTGGACGAGGCGACGATCTGGCCCGGCAAGAAGTTCGTGATCACCCACATCATCGTCGCCCAGAAGTTCCTCAAGGAGCACCCGGACGTCGTGGAGGCCGTGGTGCGCGGCTCGGTGAAGACCAACGCCTGGATCAACTCCAACCCGGACCGGGCCAAGACCTCCGCCAACGCCAAGCTGAAGGCGCTCACCGGCAAGGAACTGCCCGCCGAGATCATCGACCCGGCCTGGCAGTCCATCCAGTTCACCGATGACCCGCTGGCGGCCACCCTCCAGGCGCAGGCCGACCACGCGGTGAAGGCGGGGCTGCTGGAGCAGCCCGACCTCGCCGGGATCTACGACCTGAGCACGCTGAACAAGGTCCTCACGGCCGAGGGCAAGCCCGCCGCCGCCGACGCGGGCCTGGGCGTCAAGTAGTCACGTACCACCGGTTACCGAGATTCCGGATCGTACGCATGGGTTCCTCACCCACCGTTCCGTACGTCCGTCCAACCCAGCACACAGCGAAACCCCAGGAGGTGACGACCGTGGCCGACACCCTGACACAGGAGCGGGCCACCGGCCGTGCGACGGCCGGGCACGCCGCCCGTATCGAGCATGTCTCGAAGTCCTTCACCGGACCGGCGGGGAGCCAGCTCGTCCTGGACGACATCACGCTGGATGTCGCGCCGGGCGAGTTCGTCACCCTCCTGGGGGCGTCGGGCTGTGGCAAGTCCACGCTGCTCAATCTGGTCGCCGGGCTGGACGCGCCCACCGCGGGGTCGATCGAGACCCCCGGTGGGCGGCCCGCCCTGATGTTCCAGGAGCACGCGCTGTTCCCCTGGCTGACGGCGGGCAAGAACGTCGAACTGGCACTCCGGCTGCGCGGGGTGCCCAAGGCCGAGCGCCGTCCCGAGGCCGAGCGGCTGCTGGAGCTGGTCCGGCTCGGCGGCGCCTACGGCAAGCGGGTCCATGAGCTGTCCGGCGGGATGCGCCAGCGGGTGGCGCTGGCGCGGGCGCTCGCCCAGGACAGTCAACTACTGCTGATGGACGAGCCGTTCGCGGCGCTCGACGCCATCACCCGGGATGTGCTCCATGAGGAGCTGACCCGGATCTGGCGGGAGACCGAACTGTCGGTCCTCTTCGTCACGCACAACGTCCGCGAGGCCGTGCGGCTGGCCGAACGGGTGGTGCTGCTCTCCTCCCGGCCCGGTCGGATCGCCCGGGAGTGGACGGTCGGCATCGAGCATCCGCGCCGTATCGAGGACGCCGCCGTGGCGGAGCTGTCCATCGAGATCACCGAGCAACTACGGGGGGAGATCCGCCGACATGGGCAGCACTGACAGCCCGGCCTCGCGGGGCACGACGGCCGAGCGGGACGGCGTGCCGGATACGGGCACGGACACGACATCCGACGACGGGCAGGGGCGGGGCGTGACGGACGGCCGTGGCACGGGGGCCACGACGGGGTCGGCCGACGCCACGGAGACCAGCGCCGACACCACCGCGGCCGTCCCCGGGGCCCGCACGCCCCTCACCAAGGACTCCTCCGCCGGGTCCACGGGCGCCACCTCCGACCTCGGGGGTCTGGGCGCCGGTCTCGACGCGCTGGACGCGGTGGTCTCCCACCGCACCCCCGTGCGCGAGGTGCTGGTGCGCAAGGTGCTCCCGCCGATCCTCGCGGTCGCCCTGGTGATCGCCGTCTGGCAGATCCTGGTGTCGGCACGTGTCACCGACGAGGGCAGCCTCCCGGCGCCGCTCGCCGTGTGGGACAGCCTCGCCCGGCTCTGGATGGAAGGCACCCTGCTGGAAGTGGTGTGGACCAGCGTCTCGCGTGGTCTGCTCGGCTTCCTGCTGGCGCTCGCCATCGGCACCCCGCTGGGACTGCTGGTGGCCCGGGTCCGGTTCGTCCGCGCGGCGATCGGCCCGATCCTCTCCGGACTCCAGTCCCTGCCGTCGGTGGCCTGGGTGCCGCCCGCCGTGATCTGGCTCGGTCTGAACAACCAGATGATGTACGCGGTCATCCTGCTCGGAGCCGTACCGTCGATCGCCAACGGGCTGGTCTCCGGCGTGGACCAGGTCCCCCCGCTCTTCCTGCGGGCCGGGCGCACCCTCGGCGCCACCGGGCTGCGCGGCACCTGGCATATCGTGATGCCCGCCGCCCTGCCCGGCTATGTGGCCGGACTCAAGCAGGGCTGGGCCTTCTCCTGGCGGTCCCTGATGGCGGCGGAGATCATCGCCTCCTCGCCCGATCTGGGGCTCGGTCTGGGGCAGTTGCTGGAGAACGGGCGGAACAACTCCGATATGCCAGGGGTGTTCCTGGCGATCCTGCTGATCCTGCTCGTCGGTATCGCCATCGATCTGCTGGTCTTCTCCCCCGTGGAGCGCGCGATCCTGCGGGGCCGCGGGCTGCTCGTCAAGAAGTGAGCCACCGTCCATGAACCACCCCGCACGTCCGCTTCTGCTGGTCATCGCCCACGGCAGCCGTGATCCCCGGCACGCCGCGACCGTCCACGCCCTCACCCGGCGGGTACGGTCGCAGCGCCCGGGGGTCCGGGTGGCGACGGCGTTCCTGGACTTCGACGCGCCGACCGTGCCGAGAGTCCTGGAGCGGCTGGCGGCCGAGGGCGTCACCGACGTCATCGCGCTGCCGCTGCTGCTGACCCGCGCCTACCACGCCAAGCACGACATCCCCGCCGTGCTGCGCGATGCCTCGGCCCGGCTGCCGGGGCTGCGGATCCGGCGTGCCGGGGTGCTGGGGCCCTCGCCCCTGCTGCTGGCCGCCCTGGAGCGCAGGCTCTGGGAGGCCGGTCTCCGCCCGTCCGACCGCTCCACGACCGGCCTGGTCCTGGCGGCGGCGGGCTCCACCGACCCGGAGGCGGGCGCGGTGTTCGCTGATACGGCGCGGGAGCTGCGGCGCGCCGGTTGGTGCGCCGTGCGACCCGCGTTCGCCTCCGCGGCCCTGCCGCGTCCCGACACCGTCGTGGACGCGCTGCGGGCCGATGGCTGTACGAGGGTGGCGGTGTCCCCCTGCGTCATCGCCCCGGGGCGGCTGCCGGACCGGATCGCGTCCGCCGCGCACGCGGCGGATGTCCTGGCCGAGCCGCTGGGCCCCTCGCCGGAGCTGGCCCGGCTGCTGCTGACCCGGTATGACGAGGCCCGTGCCGCCGCCCCGGCGCTGCGGGTCGGCTGAGTCCGTCCGTACGGACACCGCTGGGGAACCATCCACCGAAGGGGGC
>NZ_JBHVHF010000168.1:0-17516 GCF_042800315.1 Streptomyces sp. NPDC057638 | reverse complement strand
GCCATGGGCGGACGCGCCCATGGCCCCGCCCTCACGTCCGGCCGGCGTCCGCCAGTTCCGCGATCACCTCGGCGTGGCACGGCAGCGGGGCGCACCAGCAGCCCAGGCGGTGGCCGCGGAGCTCCGGCAGGAGTCGCAACAGCTCGGGCCGGGCGAGGAGATACGCGCGGTACTGCTCCACGACCTCCTCGCGGGTGCCGTCCGGGCCCGGACGGTAGGGGCAGGCCAGGGGGGAGCCGTCCAGGTGCCAGCCGCCGCGGTGCATGGGGCGGCCCACATAGACGACGTCCGCGTAGGCGGGGTCGTCGCGGTGACCCTTGAGGTTGACGACGCTCGTCCCGCGCTTCATGCGGTCGTCCCGCGCTTCATACCGTCGTCCCGCGCGTCATGCGGTCGTCCCGCGCGTCATGCGGTCGTCCTGCGTCTCATGGGGCGATCATCCGCCCGAGGGGCGGGGGCCGCCATAGGACGCCGAGCCTTCCGCGCGGTGCCGACGCGCCTCCGTTTCCCCGCCGGGTCCGTTCAGACCAGCCCCGTCTTCGCCCCCGCGCCGCAGAGGGGGACCACCGCCGTTCCCTCCGTACGGTCTCCGGCCGCCGCCCAGCACGCCACACCCGTCGCCTCCACGAAGAGGCCCCGGGCGGCGAGGTCGCGCTGGGCGGCCCGGACGCGGTCCTCCGGGACCGTCAGAAAGGTGCCCCCCGACTCCCGTACCGCGCGCAGGATCGCGCGGGCCCGGGGCGGGCGGGGGATCGCGATGCCCTCGGCGAGGGTCGGGCCGATCGCCGGGCCGTCGTCGAGGAGGTCGTCGGCGCCCGCGTGGAAGGCCGCCGCGAGGGGGGCCGCCGCCTCTGCCTGTACGGCGGTCAGGGTCGGCCTGCGGGTGATCAGCCCGTGCTCGTACAGCTCGCCGACGGCGAGGGCGGCGCCGAGCAGCAGCGTCCCGTTGCCGACGGGGAGGACCAGGGTGTCGGGCAGGGTGCCACCGAGGTCCTCCCACAGCTCGTAGACGTAGGTCTTGGTGCCGTGCAGGAAGTACGGGTTGTACACATGGCTGGCGTAGAAGGTGCCGGGTGTGCCGGCGGCGGCGCGGGCGGCCTCGGCGGTGGTCTCCCGGTCGCCCGGTACGGTCTCCAGCCGTGCGCCGTGTGCCCGGATCTGCTCGCACTTCTTCGCTGAGGTCCCCTCGGGGACGTAGACCGTGCACGGCAGGCCCGCGCGGGCGCAGTACGCGGCGACCGACGTCCCCGCGTTGCCGCTGCTGTCCGCGATGACCCGCCGGGGCGCCAGGGTCCGCGCCAGTTCGGCCAGCATCACCGCGCCCCGGTCCTTGAAGGACAGGGTCGGCATCAGATAGTCGAGCTTCGCGCTGACGTGCGCGGTCAGCGGTACGAGAGGGGTGCGGCCTTCTCCCAGCGACACGGTCGGGGCGGTGAGCGGCAGGGCCTCGCGGTACCGCCAGAGCGAGTTGACCCGGCCGGGCAGCTCCGCCGCCGGGACCGGGTCGGCGGTGAAGCCGAGGTCCCAGGGGCCCTGGCAGCGGGGGCAGCGCCAGGAGGCGGTCGCGACGGGGGCGCCGAGGCCACAGAGCGAGCAGAGGTAGGTGGTCATGGAACGTCACCATGGCAGCCCGGTGAGTGACGCGACACACAGGGGTGAACCACCCCGGTGATGTCCTATCGACGCGCTATGGATGGTGTGTTCATACGATGAGCGCCACCGAAGAACCGATGAGGAGCATCACTCCGTGGACCCGACACCGCCCGGTGGACCGCAGCCGAACGCGCAGCCCCCGGGGGAGGGAACGCCGCACCCGGCCTACCAGCCGCATCCGGCCTACCATCCGCAGCAGAGCTTCCCCGGGGCGGTACCGGGGTATCCGCCGCCCCCGCCACCGCCCCCGTCCGTCAACGGCCTCTCCATCGCCTCGCTGGTCACCGGCATCGTCTGCTGCCTCCCGCCGCTCGGACTGGTCCTCGGGACCGTCGCCCTGCGGCAGATCACGGCGAAGGGGCAGCGCGGGCGGGGCCTGGCCGTCGCCGGGGTCTCGCTCTCCGCGGTCAGTACGCTGCTGGCGCTGGTGCTGCTGTTCACCGGAGGCTTCCGGAGCCTCTGGGACGGCTTCCAGGAGGGCATGGAGGAGGGGGCCGGCGTCCGCAGCACCATGGATCTGCGGACGGGCGACTGCCTCAACATCCCCGGTGACTCGCCGGAGGAGAGCGTCAGCGCGACGGTCGACGTCGTCGACTGCGACACGCGCCACGAGGCCGAGATCACCGGCTCGTTCACCCTCACCGGCAAGACCTTCCCCGGCGCCACGCGGATCGAGGAGCAGGCCGACCGGCACTGCACCGCCACCAACGGGGAGTACGCCCTCGACCCCTGGGCGATCCACGACGGCATGGAGGCGTACTACTACCTGCCCACCGAGGAGAGCTGGGACCAGGGCGACCGGACCGTCACCTGCGGATATGCCCACTCCATGGGGTACCGGGTGACGGGTTCGCTGCGCGGCGACGCGACCACGCTGAAGGCCCCCCAACTCGCCTATCTGCGGGCGGAGAGCGGGGTCGGCCGGGCCGCCGCCGACGAGCCCGTCGCGCGCGGAGCGGACGCGCTCACGCCGCTTCGCGCCTGGGCCGGGCGGATGTCCGACACCCTCGGCACCCAGGGCGACGCCCTGCGCTCCGCCACCTGGGCCCCGGGTGTCGAGGAGCCGATCGCCGAGCGGGCGCAGGAGTTCGACCAGGCCCGCGCGCACTATGAGCGCGCGCAGCGGGCGCGGAGCGAGGAGGCGTTCCGCGGGCATGTGCTGGCGGGGCAGAAGAGCCTGCGGCAGCCGACGGAACTGGCGGTACGGAAGGGACTGGGGCTGCGGACCGAACCGGCGGCCGATCCGGAACGTTCGTCCTGAAGGGGGCGTCTCCTTCAGGGGGCGTCTCCTGAAGGGGCGGGCGCGGGGGTTCATGGGGCTTCTCGCCGGCCTGTGGACGTGCGCTCCCAGAGCCGGGCCCGCCCCTGCACGTGACGCCATCCCGGCACACGCCATCCCGCACCGGCACGCGCGAGAGGCCGGTGCCCCGGGCCACCGACAGCCCCGAGCACCGGCCTCGTTCAAAGGGCGCGACCCGGCCCCCGGTACCGGGTCGCGCCGTGCCGCGTCAGCGGCGGCCGAGTCCGCGGTCGACGGTCCTCATCAGCTCGCCGTCCGCGGTGTCCCCGTCGAGGGACCAGAACATCGCGCCGCCCAGACCGTTCTCACGGATGTACTCGGTCTTGGCGCGCAGCACCTTGGGGTCGTCGTAGGTCCACAGCGTGGTGCCGTCGAAGATCCAGGCCTGGCCGTGCTTCCGGTGCACCTTGTACGTGCCCGACGCGACCAGCTTCTTCAGCGCCTTGTAGTCCTCGTACCCCGGTGAGTAGGTCGCGGGCGCGGGGCGCGCGGCGGGCTGGCCCATGCCGTCGCCGCCGCCGGTGACACCGGTCCAGCCCTGTCCGTACATCGGGATGCCCATCACCAGCTTGTGGGCGGGCGCGCCGCGCTTGAGCCAGTCCGTGACGGTCTGGTGGACGCTGAAGTCGCCGCGGGCGTAGAGCGCCGACTGCTGGGCCGTGGTCTTCTCACCCGAGACGTGGAAGTCGTAGCCCTGGAGGTTGACGAAGTCGAAGTCCTTCATCAGCTTCCGGACCTCGAACCCCGCGTCGATCTTGGCGGGCGCGGTCGGTACATAGGCGCTGAGGTCGTAGTGCTTGCGCTTGCCCTGCGTCTTCGCGTACGCGTCGAGCTGTACCCGGAACTCGCGGATCAGCGCGGTGAAGTTCTGCTTGTCCTCGGGGCGGAAGACGGTGTCGTCGTCGCCCGAGGAGCCCGGCCACTCCCAGTCGACGTCGATGCCGTCGAAGAGCCCGGCGGCCGAGCCCTGGCCGCCCCGCGCGCCGTCCGCGGGCAGGTTGCCCTTGATGTAGAGGTCGACGCAGGAGGAGACGAGCTTCTTGCGCTTCTCGGCGGTGAGGACCGCGTCGGAGAAGTGCGTGGACCAGCTCCAGCCGCCCAGCGAGATCATCACCTTGAGGCCGGGGTGCTTGGCCTTGAGTTCCCGCAGTTCGTTGAAGGAGCCCGCGAGGCGCTGGGTGTCGTTGTCGCCGACGCCGTCGACGGAGTCCGCGGCGGGGACCGGGCGCTTGTAGTCGGCCCAGGAGTCGCTCTCACCGGGCGGGCCGCCGTCGATGAAGCAGCGGCCGTCGGCGCTGACGTTGCCGAAGGCGTAGTTGATGTGGGTCAGCTTGGCCGCCTGGCCGTTGGTGTCCAGGTCCTTGACCTGGAAGTCGCGGCCGTAGATGCCCCACTGGGTGAAGTAGCCGATGCGCTTGTAGGAGCGGCGGTCATCGTCATCGCCATCGTCATGGGTGGAGGCGACGGCGGCACTCCGTCCCGAGGTCGCGCTGGTCTTCGCGGTCGCCTCCACCCCGGCGGGCTCGGCGACGGCCGTGGGCGCGAGGGTGGCGAGCAGGGCCAGCGAGCTGGTCGCGACCGCCGTGCGGACAAGGGTTGTTCGACGCATGTGACTCATTCCTGTGTGAGCTCCGGCGGGTGCGGCCGCCGGAACGTCTCCGTGAACGGGCGTCGTGCAGTGAGGAGGACCGTATTGGTCTGGACCTTTGAGCGCAATGGGTCGGAGCCGGAAGGATCCACCGCCTCGGCCATAAAGGTGGGTACGGGAGATAAGTCCCCTTCTCTGCTTCTCGGGGAGGGCCCCGGTGAGCTGATGTCATCACTTCGGGTGAAGCTGTGGCCTTTGGTTGCGGCCAACAACCGTGGGTTGCCAGGCTGTTGCTGTCTGTCAATGTGAGGGGAGTGGTCCGTGGTCTTCGGTGAACAGCCCGCCTATCTGCGAGTGGCCAGCGATCTCCGTCAGAAAATCGTCAGCGGTTCACTGCCGCCCCACACCCGTCTCCCCTCCCAGGCCCGTATCCGCGAGGAGTACGGAGTCTCGGACACCGTCGCGCTGGAGGCCCGCAAGGTGCTCATGGCGGAGGGTCTGGTCGAGGGCCGCTCCGGATCCGGCACCTATGTCCGCGAACGCCCCGTGCCCCGCCGGATCGCCCGCTCGGGCTTCCGGCCCGCGGGCGGGGCCACTCCCTTCCGTCAGGAGCAGTCGGCCGACGGTGTCCGCGGCGCCTGGGAGTCCAGCAGCCAGCAGGCGCGGGCCGACCGCGAGGTCGCCGCCCGGCTCGATGTCGACCCGGGGGAGCGGGTGATGCGCACCCGGTATGTCTTCCGTGACGGCGGCGAGACGATGATGCTCTCCACCTCCTGGGAGCCCCTCGCCGTGACGGGGCGCACCCCGGTGATGCTCCCCGAGGAGGGGCCGCTCGGCGGCTGCGGGGTGGTGGAGCGGATGGCCGCCATCGGCGTCGTCGTCGACAACGTCGCCGAGGAGGTCGGCGCCCGTCCCGGGCTCGCCGAGGAACTGCTGGCCCTCGGCGGCGTCCCGGGCCATGTCGTCGTCGTGGTGGCCCGCACCTTCTATGCCTCCGGCCGCCCGGTCGAGACGGCCGACCTGGTGGTCCCGGCCGACCGCTACCGCCTCTCGTACCACCTGCCGGTGCGGTGAGGCGGTGTACGGGGTGGACCGGTGCGGGGCCGCGTCGCGACCCCGGCGCCCGGTGACCCGGTGACCCGGTGACCCGGTGGCGTGCGTGGGGGGCGGTCGGGGGGCGTACGCGCGGTGCGCGAGCGGAGCGGGGGTGGTGCGCGGCGCGGCGCCGGGGGCCGGATGCGCCGGGGCGCTCCGGCGAGTGCGCCTCCTCTTTCCTATCTCTTTGTATAAAGCCGTATCCGCTCCGTGAAGGTCAGGCGTAGGCTCCGGCATATGCATGTTGCGGTTTCCCGGAGATCATCAGCCCTGTGCGCGCCGACGGACGGAGGCGAGCGATGAACGACGGCAGTCCCGTACTCCCCTGGCTCCTCATACGGCAGGAGGACAACGGCAACCGCTACCGCGTCGGGAGATACGCGACGGAGGACGAGGCGCGCAGACAGGCCGACTCCCTCTGCGGTGAGGGGCACCGGCCGCTCTACCGGGTGGAGCGCCTCGGGGCGTGAGTCCCGCGCGTCGCGTCGGGGTGTGAGTGCCGTCCGCCCCCTCGGTGCCGTCCGCCCCTTCGGTGGCGCACGGGCCCGGCGTGCGGTGGGCCTCCGGATGGCGATGGCGCGCCCCGGGCGTGGTGACGGGCCCCGGTCCGCCGCCACACCCGGGGCGCGCGGCGCCTCCGGCGCACACCCGGCGGGCCTGACCTCCGGCACCCGGGGTGACGCCCGCCCTCTGGTCCGTTCGCCTCCTCTGTCCGGTCCGTTCGCGCCCCTTTCCTCGTCCGTTCGCATGGCTCTCGGGTTCCCCGCGCGGCCGGAGGGAACGGGCCCGCGGCTTCTCCCGGGCGTGGTGACGGGGCGCAGTTCGGGGGGCGTACGGCGGCGGGCCCCGCTTCGGGGGCGTACGGCGGTGGGGCGTGCGCGGCGCCCGGCACGCCGGGAGCGCCCGGTACCCCGCGCGGTCCCCGCCCGCACGCGGCAGTACGCTCCGGCGCATGACAGAACGCATGGTCGTGGCCGGAGCCGTGTTCGACCGGGGCAGACTGCTCGCCGCGCGCCGCAGCGCCCCGGAGGAACTCGCCGGACGCTGGGAGCTCCCCGGGGGAAAGCTGGAACCGGGCGAGCGCCCGGAGGAGGCGCTGGTGCGCGAGCTGCGCGAGGAGCTGGGCGTCGAGACCGAACCGGTGGAGCGGATCCCGGGCGAGTGGCCCCTCAAGCCCGGCTATGTCCTCCAGGTCTGGGCGGTACGACTGCTCTCCGGCGAGCCCCGGCCGCTGGAGGACCATGACGAGCTGCGCTGGCTGGGGCCCGAGGAGACGCACACGGTGGACTGGCTCGACCAGGACCTTCCCGCCGTCGCCGAGGCGGCTCGGCTGCTGCGGGAGGGGGCCCGGGGCTGACCCGGGTGGACCGGGGGCCGGCGGGAGGCGACGGCGGTGATCGGGGCGGGGGCCGGGTGGATCCGGGCCGATCAGGGTGGGCCGAAGCGTTGGACCGTAGCCCGGATGGGCGTGGCATGAACGCGGGATCAGAGGGAAGGCGACGAGGTACGTGGGAGGAACGGGTGGCCCACCGGGTCCAGGGGGATACCCGAGCCACTATGCCGGGTATATCCGTACTAGATCCCCGAAAAGGGGCACGGCTCTGCTGCTGGTTCCGGAAGTGAGCGGCGTGATCGACACCGACGGCGTCCGTGCCGAATGGACCTTCCCCGCCGAGGCGGGCGCCGTGCGCACCGCGCGTCACGCGGTCCGCGACACCCTGCGCTCCTGGGGCCTGGACCCGGCGGTGGGTGACACCACCGTCCTGCTCGTCAGCGAACTGGTGACCAACTCGCTGCGGTACGCCTACGGCCCCATCGGCGTGCGGCTGGAGCGGCACGGTGAGGATTCGCCCTCCCTGCTGGTCGAGGTCTCCGACCCGCTGCCGGATCCGCCGACCGAGCGGGACGCGGCCCCCGACGACGAACGCGGTCGCGGGCTCCAACTGGTCGCCGACTCCTCCCAGCGCTGGGGTACCAGACGGGGCAGAACGGGCAAGACCGTGTGGTTCGAGCTCGCTCTCACCGGTTAAAAGTGTGAAGGAACAACGATCACGGCCGGGGCGGCGCAAAATGAACGAGACCGTGATGTGATCGTGAACGCCGTGTCCACCAGGGCCGTAGTGCTGAATACTGCGGTCATGGCCGGTCCGGTGCGGTGAGCTGGAGGGGACGGTCGCGTGAGCGAGACTTCTGAGACGACGAGCGGTGCCCTGTGGCAGAGCAGCCCGCCTGGCTCGATCTATGACTACATCAAGGTCGCGTCCTTCTCGGTCGGGCCCGATGGGCTGGTGGACCAGTGGAGCGCGCGCGCCGTGGACCTCTTCGGGCTGACCGCGGCCGAGGTGCGCGGCAAGGACCCGATCGAGCTGCTTCTCCCCCCTGACCTGCGCTCACGCGGTCGCCGTCAGATCGCGGAGATCCTCGACGGCAAGGAGTGGACGGGCCTGGTGCCCTTCCGTGCCCCTGGGGGTCACGGGCCGCAAGGGGTCGCCGAGGTCTATGTCATGCCGAGTGAGACGGAGGCCGGGGAGCGGGCCGCGCTCTGTATCGTCGTCGATGTCCGCGCCCTGCGGTCCATTGAGACGGAGCTGGCCGCCGCACAGTCCATATTCGGCCAATCCCCTTTTGGGTTTCTGCTCTTCGGTACCGACCTCAGGGTCCGCCGTGCCAACCAGCGCTTCGCCTCCCTCTTCGGCGGCACCGTGGAGGAGCAGTGCGGACGTACCGTGCATGACTACCTCAGCCGGTCCGAGGCCGACCGGATGGCGGCCTCCCTGCGCCGCGTCCTGGAGACCGGTGAGTCCGCGCTCGACCTCCAGCTCGTCGGCACCACCGCGCGCAGCGCCGAACGCCGCCACTGGTCCGTCAACCTCTACCGGGTGCACAGCGCCTCCGGACGGCCCATCGGCGTGGCGGGCATAGGCACCGATGTGACCCGGCGGCATGTCGCCGCCCGCGAGGCGGCCAGCGCCCGGCGCAACCTGGCGCTCCTCAACGAGGCCAGCGCCCGCATCGGCAACTCCCTCGATCTGGAGACCACCGCCCGCGAACTCCTCGACGTCGCCGTCCCCGGCTTCTGCGACCTCGCCTCCGTCGACCTCTACCAGGGGCTCCTCAGCGGCGACGAGACCCCGCCGGGACAGCCGGGCGCTGCCCACGGCGAGTCGTACGGCGGAGGGAGCGCCCCCCTGCGCCGGGTCGCCTTCGCCAGCGCCGTCTCCGACGCCCCGCTGATCACCACCCCCGGCTGCGGCTCCCGTGACGGCACCCCCACCGCCGTCGGCGAGGTCCACCGCTACACCTCCTCCTCCCCCTGCGCCAACGCCCTGCGCACCGCCCGGGTCCAGTCCATCCCCGGCAAGGACGGCACCCTCGTCCAGTCCACCCTCGCCGTGCCCCTGGTCGCCCATGACACCGTCGTGGGACTGGTCCAGTTCTCCCGGACGAAGGGGAGCGAGCCCTTCGGCGAACGCGACCGGGCGCTCGCGGTCGAGCTCGCCGCGCGGGCCGCCGTCTGTATCGACAACGCCCGCCTCTACCGCCGGGAGCATGAGCGGGCACTGATCCTCCAGCGCAGCCTGCTGCCCCCGGGCGACCCCGAGGCGGCCGGACTCGACATCGCCTGCCGCTATCTGCCCGGCACCACGGCCACCGAGGTCGGCGGCGACTGGTTCGACGTCATCGAACTGCCCGGTCACCGCACCGCGCTCGTCGTCGGCGATGTCATGGGCCGCGGACTGCGGGCCGCCGTCGCCATGGGCGAGCTGCGCACCGCCGTACGGACCCTGGCCCTGCTCGATCTCGAACCCGCCGAGGTGCTCTCCGCGCTCGACGAGGTCGCCCGGGGGCTCGGCAGCCCGCTCGGCCGCCAGCAGGCCGGGCGCGGCGCGCCCCGCACCCGGGAGGCCGGACGCGGTGGGCTCACCGATCCGGCCGGCCCCGCCGATCCGGCCGATCCCGCCGAGGTGTACCTCGCCACCTGCGTCTACGCCGTCTACGACCCCGTGACCCGGCGCTGCACCTTCGCCAACGCCGGACATCTGCCGCCCGTCCTGGTCGAACCCGGGGAGGCGGCACTGCTGCTCGATGTGCCGCCGGGAATGCCGCTCGGCGTCGGCGGCGAACCCTTCGAGGAAGTCGAGGTCGACGTCCCGGAGGGCTCGCTCCTCGCCCTCTACACCGACGGCCTGGTCGAATCCCGGCACCATCCGCTCGACGAGGGACTGCGCGCCTTCCGTACCGCGCTCACCGAGCCCGCCCACCCGGCGGCCCTGGAGGACGTCTGCGACCACGTGCTCTCCACCCTCGACACCCGCCATGGCGAGGACGACATCGCCCTGCTGATGGCCCGGGTACGAGGACTGCCCCAGGAGGCCGTCGGCGACTGGGTCCTGCCGCGCGAACCCCGCTCGGTCGGCCGCGCCCGGGAACTCTCCCGCGCCCTGCTGGCCTCCTGGGGGCTGGAGCCCCTGGTCGACACCGTCGAACTGCTGGTGAGCGAACTCGTCACCAACGCCCTGCGGTACGGGGAGGGCGAGATACGCCTGCGGCTGCTCAAGGAGCGGACGCTGGTGTGCGAGGTCTGGGACTCGGGGCTGGTACAGCCGCGGCGGCGGCGGGCGCGGGACACGGACGAGGGCGGGCGGGGGTTGCAGCTGGTGGGGCTGCTGAGCGCGGCATGGGGGTCGAGAAGGACGCCGCGGGGGAAGACGGTCTGGTTCGAGCTGGGGCTCCCGGACGGTGACCCCGCCACCGAACCCACCATCGACCAGCTCCTCAGCATGTTCTGAACCCCCTCGCGGGCCGGTCCATGGACACGCCCTGGTCCGCGAGGTGGGGCGGGCCCACCACGGGGTGAGCCCGCCCGGCCGGGTCAGGAGCTGGGGCGGCGGAGGATCTTGGAGCCGAGCCAGACCAGCGGGTCGTACTTGCGGTCCACCGCTCGCTCCTTCAGCGGGATCAGCGCGTTGTCCGTGATCTTGATCCCCTCCGGGCACACCTCCGTACAGCACTTGGTGATGTTGCAGTAGCCCAGCCCGTGCTCCTCCTGCGCGGTCCGTTTGCGGTCCAGTCCCGCCGAGTCCGCCGCGTCCAGCGGGTGCATGTCCAGTTCGGCCACCCGCATCAGGAAGCGCGGTCCCGCGAAGGCGGTCTTGTTCTCCTCGTGGTCACGGACGACATGGCAGGTGTCCTGGCACAGGAAGCACTCGATGCACTTGCGGAACTCCTGGGAGCGGTCCACATCGACCTGCCGCATCCGGTACTCGCCCGCCGCCACGCCGGGCGGCGGCACGAAGGAGGGCACCTCACGGGCCTTGGTGTAGTTGAAGGAGACATCGGTGACCAGGTCCCGCTGGACCGGGAAGGCCCGCAGCGGGGTCACCGTGATCGTCTCCTCCCGGGAGAAGACGGACATCCGGGTCATGCACATCAGCCGGGGCCTGCCGTTGATCTCCGCGCTGCACGACCCGCACTTGCCCGCCTTGCAGTTCCAGCGGACCGCGAGGTCGGGCGCCTGGGTGGCCTGGAGCCGGTGGATGATGTCGAGGACGACCTCGCCGTCGTTGACCTCGACGGTGAAGTCCGCCAGGCCGCCGCCGTTCTGGTCGCCCCGCCACACCCGGAACGCGGCTTGGTACGCACTCACTCGGGAAGCTCCTCTTCGGCCAGGTACTTGACCAGCTCTTCCCTCGCGAAGAGGGCGAGCAGATCGGGACGGATGGGCTCGGTGGTGGTACGGGTGAGCGCGATCTGGTCGCGCGCGGGGTCGGGTTTCTCGCCGTGCGGGTCGGCGAGCGAGCAGAGCAGGTTCACCCGCCGCCAGGCGCGGTCCATCACCGGGTGGTCCTCGCGGGTGTGCCCGCCCCGGCTCTCGGTGCGCTCCAGGGCGGCCCGGGCGACGCATTCGCTGACCAGCAGCATGTTCCGCAGGTCCAGGGCGAGGTGCCAGCCCGGGTTGAACTGGCGGTGCCCCTCCACCCCGCAGTGCGCCGCGCGGGTGCGCAGCCCGGCCAGCCGCTCCAGGGCCTGTTCCATCTCTCCCTCCCGGCGGATGATGCCGACGAGGTCGTTCATGGTCTGCTGGAGTTCCTGGTGCAGGGTGTACGGGTTCTCCATCGGCCCCTCGGCCAGGTCGCCGTCCGGGTGGAAGGGCCGCAGTGCCTCACTGGCGGCGGCCTCCACCTGGTCGTCGGCGACCATGGCCGCGGGCCCCTCCGCCGCGTACCGTGCCGCGTGCAGTCCGGCGCGGCGGCCGAAGACGAGCAGGTCGGAGAGGGAGTTGCCGCCGAGCCGGTTGGAGCCGTGCATCCCGCCCGCGACCTCGCCCGCGGCGAAGAGCCCGGGTACCCCCTGGGCGGCGGCGGTGTCGGAGTCGACGGCGATCCCGCCCATCACGTAGTGGCAGGTCGGGCCGACCTCCATCGCCTCGGCGGTGATGTCGACATCGGCCAGCTCCTTGAACTGGTGGTACATCGAGGGCAGCCGCCGCCGGATGACCTCGGCGGGCATCCGGGTGGAGACATCGAGGAAGACCCCTCCGGCCGGGGAGCCCCGGCCCGCCTTGACCTCCTCGTTGATGGCGCGGGCCACTTCGTCGCGGGGGAGCAGTTCGGGCGGCCGGCGGTTGTTGTCCGGGTCCTCGTACCAGCGGTCGCCCTCCTCCTCCGACCGCGCGTACTTCTCCTTGAAGACCTCGGGGATGTAGTCGAACATGAACCGTTTGCCGTCGGAGTTGCGCAGTACCCCGCCGTCGCCGCGCACGGACTCGGTGACGAGGATCCCCTTCACCGAGGGCGGCCAGACCATCCCGGTCGGATGGAACTGCACGAACTCCATGTTCACCAGGGGCGCGCCCGCCAGCAGCGCGAGGGCCTGGCCGTCGCCGGTGTACTCCCAGGAGTTCGAGGTCACCTTGAAGGACTTGCCGATCCCGCCGGTGGCGAGGACGACGGAGGGGGCCTCCAGCACGAAGAAGCGGCCGGATTCGCGGGCGTAGCAGAAGGTTCCGGCGACCCGGTCGCCGTCCTTGAGGATCCGGGTGACGGTGCACTCCTGGAAGACCTTCAGCCGGGCCTCGTAGTCGCCGAGGGCGGCCTTGTCCTCCTGCTGGAGGGAGACGATCTTCTGCTGGAGGGTGCGGATCAGCTCCAGCCCGGTGCGGTCGCCGACATGGGCGAGCCGGGGGTACTCATGGCCGCCGAAGTTGCGCTGGGAGATGCGTCCGTCGGCGGTGCGGTCGAAGAGGGCGCCCCAGGTCTCCAGCTCCCAGACCCGGTCGGGGGCCTCCTGGGCGTGGAGTTCGGCCATCCGCCACTGGTTGAGGAACTTGCCGCCGCGCATGGTGTCACGGAAGTGGACCTGCCAGTTGTCGCCCGCGTTGACATTGCCCATGGAGGCGGCGACGCCGCCCTCGGCCATCACGGTGTGGGCCTTGCCGAAGAGGGACTTGCAGATCACCGCCGTACGGGCGCCCTGGGACCGGGCCTCGATGGCGGCGCGCAGACCGGCCCCGCCCGCGCCCACCACCACGACGTCCCACTGCTGGCGTTCGAGCTGGGTCATCTAGAAGAACCTCGGATCGTCGAAGGCGCCGGACGCGATGAGATAGACGTAGAAGTCGGCGAGGGCGACGCTGATCAGGGACGCCCAGGCGAGCTGCATATGGCGGCCGTTGAGGGCGCTGACCCAGCCCCAGAACCGGTAGCGCACCGGATGGCGGGAGAAGTGGCGCAGCCGTCCGCCGACGATATGGCGGCAGGAGTGGCAGGAGAGGGTGTAGGCCCAGATCAGGACGGAGTTCGCCAGGAAGATCAGCGTTCCGAGCCCCATGTGTCCCCAGGCGTAGTGCTCGTCCCGGAAGGTGAGGACGGTGTCGTACGTGAGGATCCCGGCGACCGGCACCGCGGCGTAGAAGAAGTACCGGTGGACGTTCTGGAGGATCAGCGGGAAGCGGGTCTCCCCGCTGTACGAACGGTGCGGCTCGGCGACGGCGCAGGCGGGCGGCGAGGCCCAGAAGCCCCGGTAATACGCCTTGCGGTAGTAGTAGCAGGTCAGCCGGAAGCCGAGCGGGAAGACCAGGATCAGCAGGGCGGGCGAGAGCCCCCACCAGCTGCCGAAGATCTCCCAGTTGGGGCCGCCCTTCATGGGGACGCAGTTCTCGGCGAGGCAGGGGGAGTAGAAGGGGGAGACGTACGGGGCCGCGTAGTAGTCCGCGTTGCCGAAGGCCCGCCAGGTGGAGTACGCGATGAAGGCGAGCAGCCCGGCCGCCGTCAGAGCGGGCGAGAGCCACCAGCGGTCGGTGCGCAGATGGCGGGCGGCGATGGCGGCGCGGGTGGCGCTGTGGACGCCGGTACGGGGGCCGGCGCCGGGGTCGGGGCCCGCGGTGGGGCCGCTGCGGATGTGGGGTGGTTCGGTGCCAGTGGCCAAGGGGCTCTCCTAGGGGGCCTGTCCTTGGGAGGGGTGGGTGGTGCGGGACAGCGGTGCGTGCCGCAGGGGCGCCGGTGCGCGCCGCGCGCGGTGGTCTCTCCAGCGCGGCGCGGCCAGGGAACGACGGTCCGGGGGTACGCGGGGGCCGGGCCCGGTCGCGCGGGGCGTGCCGGTCCCGGGAGGGCCGGAACCGGCACGGCTGCCGCGGGCCTGCCGGCGCCGAGCCCGTGCGTACCGAGCCTGTGCGTACCGAGCCCGTGCGTACCGAGCCTGTGCGTACCGGCCCTGTGCGTACCGAGCCCGTACGCACGGGACCGGTACGCACCCGCCCCCGCCCCGCGAGCGCCGGTCTCAGGGCGCGTGACGGTCACGGAGGCCGAGGCCCTCGTCGTCGGAGTCCGTCCACAGGGCGTGGTTGTAGGGGGTGTCGGGGATGGTGACCAGCTCCGTACGGTCCAGGGCCCTCGCGCGCGCGGCCCGGTCGGTGGAGCCGCCGTTGTGCGCGGCGCCCCGTAGCCGTTCGACGGTGTGCTCCAGCTCGCCGACGCGCTGGACCAGCTCATCGAGGCGCCGCTGCAACGCGGTCAGGTCTTCCTGCTGGGACATGACGTGTCCTCACTTCCGCAGGGGTGCGGGTGGCGTCGTTTCACGCGCCTGCGAGTGTCGCGCGTCACATCCCGCTTGGGAAGGGGGCGCACGTGACCAGCCCGTCCGCGTTGACGCCGCATCCCTGGCCGTTGATCCGCTAAGAGGGATCCATTTTCTCCGCTTTGGTCCGTGTTCGCGGGAGGGCCCCCTGGGCCGCCCGGGTGACGTTACGAGGCGATAGCGCCGTGTCTGCGCCCCCCGCACACTTTCGTCCTCTTCAGTGAGGCGGAGCCAGTGTGATCATCCCAAATCCATGTGAATCAGTGCAGATCTTTGTGAACACATGGAATGCATAGAGATCCGCAAGAAGCATGAGACTTCATGTAATGGATGGAGAGGTACAGCCCATGTCCCAGGTCACGGGGCCCTCCTCCCGCACCCTCCGCTCCATGGCGCTGCTCGCCGGCGGGGTGCTCGCGCTGCCCGCCCTCACCGGGTGCGGCGCCGATGACTCCGGGACCGGCGACGCCGCGCCCCAGGACATCGCGGCGACCGCCCGGGACGAGGTCGCCGACGGCGGAACCCTGCGCTGGGCGGTCGACGCCATGCCGACCACGCTCAACACCTTCCAGGCCGACGCCGACGCCGTCACCGGCCGGGTCGCCCAGGCGGTGCTCCCCGCGCTCTTCACCCTCGACGAGAAGGGCCGCCCCCAGCGCCACCCCGACTTCCTGGAGTCGGCGAAGGTCGTCGACCGCGAGCCCCGCCAGGTCGTCCTCTACAAGCTCGACCAGAAGGCGGTCTGGAGCAACGGCCGGGAGATCGGCGCCCCCGACTTCGTCGCCCAGTGGCGGGCCCTCAGCGGCAAGGACACCGCCTACTGGACCGCGCGCAACGCCGGGTACGACCGGATCGAGGAGATCCAGAAGGGCGCCAACGACCTGGAGGTCAAGGTCACCTTCAAGAAGCCCTACGCCGACTGGCGCTCCCTGTTCACCCCGCTCTACCCGAAGGAGGTGACCGGGACCCCGGCCTCCTTCAACGACGGCGCGCGCACCGAGCTCAAGGCCACGGCGGGCCCCTTCCGGATCGCCGGCCTGGACCGCAAGCGCGGCACCGTCACCCTCGCCCGCAACCCGCGCTGGTGGGGTGAGCCCGCCAAACTGGACTCCCTGGTCCTCACCGCCGTCCCCCGGGAGAAGCGGGCCGCCGCGCTGGCCGCCGCGACCGTGGACGTGGCCGAGATCGACCGCTCGATCGCCGACCGCATCGCCCTGTCCGTACGGAACAAGGGCGCGACCGGTCCGCGTCCGCCCGCCCACGGCCCCGACGGCGCCCTGGCCGGAGCGCCGCGCGCGCTCGGGCCGGCCCTCTCGCCCTCCGCCCAGCTCCGGCTCTGGGCCCAGGCCAACGGCTCGGACGAGGAACTCGCCGAGGCGGCGCAGACCGCCGTCCGCCGCAACGCGGCCGCCGTCCGCGGCTACACCACCGAACAGAGGACGCTGCGGGGCTATCTGGTCCGCAGATCCCTGGAGCCCGCCTACACCCAGCTCGCGCTGAACGGCGAGTCCGGGCCGCTCGCCGACGACCGGGTCCGCCGGGCCGTCGTCCGCGCCATCGACCGGGGCGAGCTGGCCGAGGCCGTGCTGCGCCCGCTCGGGCTCCCCGCCCGTCCGCCCGGCAGCCATCTCGCGCTGGCGGGCCAGTACGCCTACGCGGACAACAGCGGCGCGCTCGGCCAGTACAGCACCCAGGAGGCGCGCGCCCTGCTCGCCGACGCGGGCTGGGTCCCCGGCGGCGCGCTGCGCCAGCCCCGCCCGGCGAAGGCGGGCCCCAGCGGCAGCCCCGCGCCCATCCCCTCCACGGAGGAGCAGGACGAGATCGTCGACTCCGGCGGCAGCCTCCTCGACAGCGAGGAGGACGAGAAGAACCCGGGACCGCGTGCCACCGCGCCGCACGCCGTGCCGCGGGCCATGCCCGGGTCGGCGCTCTCGCCGGTCGCCTTCACCCGCCCGCTGCCGGCCGCGGTCCGGCCCGCCGCCGACGACGGTCTGTATATCGTCGACGACACCGCCGCCGTCGCCGACGGTACGCAGGTACTGGCCCCGGCCCCCGCGCTCTACCAGGACCTCTCCGTCCAGCCTCGGGCCGCCGCCTACGCCACCGACTCCAGCGACCGCAGGGACGCCAAGAGCGGAGTCGCGGGCGCCTACGCCCCGGCCGGTACGGCGGCCCCCGCCCCGGCCGGCAGCGCGGCCCCCGTCGCCGCCGGAGGGCGGCTCGGCAAGGACGGCAAACCGCTCAACCTGCGGTTCGTCCTCCCGTCGGGACCCGGCTCGGAGTCGCTGCGGACGGTGGGGGAGCGGATCGTCCGGATGCTCGACGCGATCGGGATCCAGACCGAGGTCGTCCAGGTCTCGGACGCGAGCTACTTCAAGGACCACATCGCGTCGGGCCAGTACGATCTCGCGCTCTACTCCTGGCCCGCCACCGCCTACCCGGCGACCGACGCCCGGCCCGTCTTCGCCAAGCCCAAGCCCGCCAGCGACGGCTCCCTGCTCGTGGAGCAGAACTACACCCGTGTCGGTACCGACTACATCGACCAGCTCTTCGAGCAGGCCGCCGCCGAACTGGACGAGAAGGAGGCACGCGAGCTGGTGCGGCGGGCGGACGCGCGGATCTGGGCCGCCGCCGGGTCGGTGCCGCTGTTCCAGCGGCCGGAGCTGGTGGCGGTGAAGCCGAAGGTACGGAACGCCGGGGCGTTCGGCTTCGCCCCGCCCCGCTACGAGAACATCGGCTTCGCCAAGCCCAAGCCCGTCAAGCGCTCCCGCTGACCCCCTGTGACGGCCCGCCCCGGGACGGGGC
>NZ_JBHVHF010000167.1:15044-17645 GCF_042800315.1 Streptomyces sp. NPDC057638 | reverse complement strand
ACACCGGGGTGTGCGGCCCCTCAGGGCACATCGAACGCGGTCAGGGGAGCCCGACGCGTCAGCGGGAACGCTTGGCCAGTCGCTCCACGTCCAGCAGGATCACGGCCCGCGCCTCCAGGCGCAGCCAGCCGCGCTGCGCGAAGTCGGCCAGCGCCTTGTTGACCGTCTCGCGGGAGGCGCCGACGAGCTGCGCCAGCTCCTCCTGGGTCAGGTCGTGGACGACGTGGATGCCCTCCTCCGACTGCACACCGAAGCGGCGCGACAGATCCAGGAGCGCCCGCGCCACACGGCCCGGGACATCGGAGAAGACCAGGTCGGACATCTGGTCGTTGGTCTTGCGCAGCCGACGGGCGACGGCACGCAGCAGCGCCGTGGCCACCTCGGGCCGGGCATTCAGCCAGGGCTGGAGGTCGCCGTGGCCCAGGCCGAGCAGCTTCACCTCGGTCAGTGCCGTGGCGGTCGCGGTGCGCGGGCCCGGGTCGAAGAGGGACAGCTCGCCGATGAGCTCGCCGGGGCCGAGGACGGCCAGCATGTTCTCGCGGCCGTCGGGGGAGGTGCGGTGCAGCTTGACCTTGCCCTCGGTGACCACATAGAGGCGGTCGCCGGGGTCGCCTTCGTGGAAGAGGGCGTCGCCGCGGGCGAGCGTCACCTCGCTCATCGAGCCGCGGAGCTCCGCTGCCTGCTCATCGTCGAGCGCCGCGAAGAGCGGGGCGCGCCGCAGAACGTCGTCCACGAGTTCTCTCCTTGTCGACCTGCTCAGGGACCGTGGCCCCCCATGATGCCGGACCGCGCCGCGCCGGACCGGCATCGGGGAGGGACCGCCGTGTGGGACTGCCTGGCGCGGTGAGCCCCTGGCAAGTAAATATTCGTGCGATCAATCACAACAAGTCTGACGCACGGGAGCGTCTGTTCGTGCGCCAGGGGCCCGATTGGGTCCTGATTACCGGTGACCGGGGCGGATGTCAGTGCGGGACCGTAGGCTGGCCGGGTGTCCAATTCGCCGGTGAGAGCGCAGGCCAAGGGGGCTGAACGAGTGTCCGGGGAGCAGAATTCCGCTGTGGGCGAACAGCAGTCGCCCAATGCTCCAAAAGCCGCCAAAAAGAATAAATCGGAACGAGAGGGTGCGCGCTCCGGAGCCGTCGGCGCGCGTTCCGGATCGGGTTCCCTCCGGCGTTCCGGACCCTCCGCCACCAGCGCGTCACGTTCCGGTTCCGCCCAGTCCGGGCGGGGTGCGGACGCCTCGGGCCCGGCTGCTTCCGCCGCGCTCCCCGGCCCGTCCGGTTCCGGTGACAGCCCGTCCGCTTCCGGTAGCCGGGGCCCGGCGCGGCCGTCCCGTACATCCCGTACGTCTCGCAGCGCCTCCGATGTCTCCACCGCCGCGACCGGCGCCCCCGCCTCCGGCGAAGCCGAGGCCCGTCGCGGTCCCGGCCCCCGTGCCGCCCGTTCGGCGGCGTCGGCGTCGAACACGCCCGGCCGGGCCGGAGGAGCCGGGCGGCCGCAGAAGCCGGAGACCCGGCTCGCCATGGTCCGGCGCGCCCGCCGGATCAACCGTGAACTGGCCGAGGTCTATCCCTACGCCCACCCCGAGCTGGACTTCCGCAACCCCTTCGAACTGCTCGTCGCCACGGTCCTCTCCGCCCAGACGACCGATCTGCGGGTGAACCAGACCACCCCGGCCCTCTTCGCCGCGTACCCCACCCCCGAGGACATGGCCGCCGCCTCCCCGGAGGAGCTGGAGGCGATCATCCGGCCCACTGGCTTCTTCCGGGCCAAGGCCAAATCCCTGCTGGGCCTCTCCACGGCCCTGCGGGACCGTTTCGGCAGTGAGGTCCCCGGCCGTCTCCAGGACCTCGTCTCGCTGCCCGGGGTGGGCCGCAAAACCGCCTTCGTGGTCCTGGGGAACGCGTTCGGGGTGCCGGGCATCACCGTCGACACCCACTTCGGACGGCTGGTGCGGCGCTGGAAGTGGACCGAGCAGGAGGACCCGGAGAAGGTGGAGGCGGAGATCGCCGCGATCTTCCCGAAATCCGAGTGGACCATGCTCTCCCACCGGGTGATCTTCCACGGCCGCCGCATCTGCCACTCCCGCAAGCCCGCCTGCGGCGCCTGCCCCATCGCGCATCTGTGTCCGTCGTACGGAGAGGGTGAGACGGACCCGGAGAAGGCCAGAAAGCTGCTGAAGTACGAGATGGGCGGTGCCCCGGGCCAGCGGCTCAACCCGCCCGCGGACTATCCGGGGAGACCGGCGCCCCCACTGGGCGCGTCCCCGGCGGCGGCCTCCGACGGACCGGGCGTCCCCGGCGGCCCGGAGAACCCGGCGGGGACCGGTCGCGGCCCGGACGGGGAACCGTCCCCCACCCGGGACGCCGGGTGACGGAACGATCTGTGGGCCCCGGAGCGTTGTGAGCGAGGGGGTGCCCATGCACACAGGAGAAGAGACCCAGGCCGCCGGGACGGACCGCGCGCACGGGGTGACGGTCACCGCCGAGGGCCTGCCGCCCCGGCTCCGGTCCATGGCGCGCGCCCTGGAGACCGTCGCCCCCGAGCAACTCTCCGTCTTTCTCCCGCCCGCGACCGGCCGGGTCCGGCAGTCCGCCGTCC
>NZ_JBHVHF010000167.1:0-14946 GCF_042800315.1 Streptomyces sp. NPDC057638 | reverse complement strand
GTCCGGTCCATGGCGCGCGCCCTGGAGACCGTCGCCCCCGAGCAACTCTCCGTCTTTCTCCCGCCCGCGACCGGCCGGGTCCGGCAGTCCGCCGTCCTGGTCCTGTTCGGGGAGGGGCCGTCCGGGCCCGAGCTGTTGCTGATGGAGCGCTCGGGGACGCTGCGCTCCCACGCGGGACAGCCCTCGTTCCCCGGTGGCTCCCTCGACCCCGGGGACGGGGACCCGGCCACCGTCGGCCCCCTGCGCGCGGCTCTGCGCGAGGCCGAGGAGGAGACCGGGCTCGATCCCGCCGGGGTCCAGCTCTTCGGCGTCCTGCCCCAGCTCTACATTCCGGTGAGCCGCTTCGCCGTCACCCCCGTCCTCGGCTGGTGGCGCGAGCCCAGTCCGGTCGGGGCGGTCGACCCGGCCGAGACCGCCCGGGTCTTCACCGTCCCCGTGGCGGATCTCACCGACCCCGCCAACCGGGCCATGAGTGTGCACCCGTCCGGCCACATCGGTCCGGCGTTCACCGTCGGAGGGGCTCTGGTCTGGGGGTTCACCGCCGGGGTGATCGACCGGATCCTGCACTTCGCGGGCTGGGAGCGACCCTGGGACCAGCAGCGGCGGCTCCCGCTGGACTGGCGAGCGTGACAGGCTGACCCTCTGCCCCCGTGCCCTGTTCTCCCCTTGATCTACCCCCCGCCGACGGAACTGCGAGGCTTACGACGGTGAACGTGCTGGACATCCTGTTGCTGATCGCGGCCGTGTGGTTCGCGATCGTGGGCTATCGGCAGGGCTTCGTCGTCGGCATCCTGTCGGTGATCGGCTTCCTCGGCGGCGGGCTGGTCGCCATCTATCTGCTCCCGCTGCTCTGGGAGGGGCTGACGGCCGACTCCGAGGTCTCCACCACGGCGGCGGTCGTCGCCGTCATCGTGGTCATCATCTGCGCGTCGATCGGCCAGGCGTTCACCACCCACCTCGGCAACAAGCTGCGCAAGTACATCACCTGGACACCGGCCCGCGCGCTGGACGCCACCGGGGGCGCGCTGGTCAACGTGGTGGCGATGCTGCTGGTCGCCTGGCTGATCGGCTCGGCGCTCGCGGGCACCACCCTGCCGACGCTCGGCAAGGAGGTCCGCAGCTCCAAGGTGCTGCTCGGAGTCTCCCGGGTGATGCCCGAGCAGGCGTCGACCCTGTTCAGCGACTTCTCCTCGGTGCTGGCGCAGAACGGCTTCCCCCAGGTCTTCAGCCCGTTCTCGAACGAGCCGATCACCGAGGTCAGACCGCCCGACCCGGCGCTCGTCGGCAGCCCGGTCGCCGCCCGTGCCAAGAAGTCCATCGTCAAGGTCGTCGGCACCGCCGAGAGCTGCGGCAAGGTTCTGGAGGGCACCGGTTTCGTCTTCGGCGAGCGCCGGGTGATGACCAACGCCCATGTCGTCGGCGGCGTCGACGAGCCCACGGTCCAGATAGGCGGTGAGGGCCGGCTGTACGACGCCAAGGTGGTGCTCTACGACTGGGAGCGTGACATCGCCGTTCTGGACGTCCCTGAGCTCCGCGCCCGGCCGCTGGAGTTCGCCCGCGCCGACGCGCGTACCGGCGACAGCGCCATCGTCGCGGGGTTCCCCGAGAACGGCGCCTACGATGTGCGCTCGGCCCGGGTCCGCGGCCGTATCGACGCCAACGGCCCCGACATCTACCGCCGTGGCACAGTGAGCCGCGATGTGTACTCCCTCTTCACCACGGTCCGTCAGGGCAACTCCGGCGGCCCGCTGCTGACCCCCGAGGGCAAGGTGTACGGAGTGATCTTCGCCCGCTCGCTGGACGACGCGAACACGGGCTACGCCCTGACCATCGACGAGATCGAGGGCGACATCGAGGCGGGCCTGGCGGCCAGCCAGCAGGTCGACAGCGAGGGTTGCGCGCTCTGACCTGGGCGGGCCGACCCGCGGCGGACCCTGTCCTTCCGCCGGGCACCGCGCGGCGCCCCGCCGCCCGCTCGAAGCTGGCGTGGGGCCCCGACGGATCTCGGCCACCCCACGGTCACGCGCTGACCGTGGGGTGGGAACTGACGGAGTGTCCTGGCCTGGTGGGCGCTCAGCCGCGCGCGTGGCGCAGCCGGGCGGAGAACCAGCGGGCGCGCCGTCGCAGGATGCGCGGGATACCGATGTCCTGCGCCGGATGGTGGTGGAGTTCGCCGGGGAATCCCTCACCCTTGTGGGTGCTCGGTCCAGTGGCCGAGCGACGGTTGCGTGCCGCGTCACCGTAGTCGTACGTCCAGCCCATACCGGGACGTGTGCCCGGGGCCCAAGGTCGGTAACCGTGTCGGTGACGGCCAATTGGCCTATGCGTCGGGCACGTGGCCGAATGTGGTACATGTGTTCGCTGTTGCGGCCGGGATGCCCGAGCCGGAGTGCCGCGGACCTCGGCAGGACACGACCTAGCGGTCGGGCTCGGGATCCTTCAGCCAGTTGACCAGCTCGGCGGTGAAGGCCACCGGGTCCTCCTCGTGCGGGAAGTGACCGAGCCCGTCGAAGAGCCGCCAGCGGTAGGGGGCCTCCACGTACTCTCCCGAGCCCGCCGCACTGCGGGTGCGCATCGCCGGGTCGAGAGAACCGTGCAGATGGAGCGTCGGCACCCGGACCGGCAGTTTCATCCGGCGGTTGAACTGGATCCCGTCCGGCCGCAGCAGCGAGCGCACCATCCAGCGGTAGGGCTCGATCGAGCAGTGGGCCGTCGACGGGATGCACATCGCCCGCCGGTAGACCTCCAGCGCGGCGTCCTCGGGGGGCCGGGGACCCGACCACTCCTGGATCAGCTCGGCCACCAGCGCGCCGTCGTCCGCGACGAGACGGCGCTCCGGCAGCCAGGGCCGCTGGAAGCCCCAGACGTATGAACCGGCCCGAGTCTGCGAGAAGTCCGAGAGCATCGCCGAACGCCACCGCCGGGGATGCGGCATGGACGAGACCACCAGCCGCCGTACCAGCTTCGGCCGCATCACCGCCGCCGTCCAGGCGAGATAGCCGCCCAGATCGTGGCCGACCAGGGCCGCGTCCGGCTCACCGAGCGAACGCACCACCCCGGTGATGTCGAGCGCGAGATTGGCCGGGTCATAGCCGCGCGGGGTCCGGTCGCTGCCGCCGACTCCGCGCAGATCCATCGCCACCGCCCGGTACCCGGCCTCGGCGAGCGCGGGCAACTGGTGCCGCCAGGTCCACCAGAACTGGGGGAAGCCATGGAGGAGCAGCACCAGCGGTCCGTCCCCCATCTCGGCGATATGGAAGCGCGCGCCGTTGGCCGCCACATCGCGGTGGGTCCACGGACCGTCGATGCGTACGGGACTTCCGTTACCGGTGTCAGGGGCCGTCATGAACACGAGCGTGCCACACCCGGACAGATGGTGAGAGCCGCGCCCGCACGCCGGGACACCCGCCGGGCCGCCGACGGACCGGTCGTCCGGCGGGTCCCGTCGCGGGAACGGTGAGCCGACGGCTCAGGAGGTGCCGGTGACGGCTCGTCGGTGGGTGGACCGCTGGTACGGCGACGGTGAGCCGACGGCGGACCGGGTCCGGTGCCCCGCCGGTGCGCTCAGACCGGGAGCTCGGCCCGTTCCGGTCGGGGGTGCGGCTTGGCGTTCTGGAGCACGGCGGCCGTCTCCTTCGCCGACGCGATCGACCTCTCCGGCGGCTTGACCTTCTTGAACTTGGCGATGGCCACCAGTGCCAGCACCGCCGCCAGCACCACGAAGGCCCCGCCGACGATCAGGAACGACCAGGCGAGGCCGAGCCCCAGATTGTGAATGCCGTAGGCGGCCGCGAAGCTGAAGACCGGCAGCGAGAACAGCGCGAAGACACCCGCGATCCCCAGCGCGATGGAGCCGATCACTCCGCGCTTGACGTCCTGCCGCAGCTCCGCCTTGGCCAGAGCGATCTCATCGTGGACAAGTGCGGACATCTCGGCCGTCGCCGAGGCGACCAGCTCACCGATACTGCGCTCGGCGCTGGTGCCGGGGTCGCTCATCGCCGCTCCCTCTCTTCTGGGGTGCCCCCCTGCGGGGCGCCCGTGCTCCGAGACCGTGGTGACCTCCCCGGTCCCGTACCTCGGTACGTCCGTACTTTCGGACTTCTCGGGCGATCACCGGCCTCCGACATCAGATCATGCCGGACGGCCGTCATCCGTGCGCGGCGCCCCCGCCACTTCGGCCAGCCGTCGGTGCTCCGCCGCCTTCTTCTCGTAGATCTCCGCCATCCGCAAGTGGTACGCGGGGTTCTCCTGCTCGTAGATGTCGGGGATGCCGTCGTGGTCGTCGTCGCGCTCCTCGTCGTCGACGAGCGCACGGTAGGTGCGTACCCGGAGTTTGAGCAGGAACGCGGCGAGAACGGCGGCGATCAGCGAACCGGTCAGGACGGCGGCCTTGATCTCGTCGGTCAGCGCCGGATCCCCGGCGAAGGCGAGTTCGCCGATGAGGAGCGAGACGGTGAAGCCGATTCCGGCGAGGGTCGCCACGGCGAAGACATCGGGCCAGGCCAGGTCCTCGTTGAGTTCGGCGCGGGTGAAGCGGGCCGCGAGCCAGGTGCCGCCGAAGATACCGAGGGCCTTGCCGACCACCAGCCCGAGGACCACCCCCAGCGTCTCCGGCTGGGTGAAGACCCGGCCGATCGCGCCGCCGGAGACGCTGACCCCCGCCGAGAAGAGCGCGAAGAGCGGCACCGCGAGCCCCGCCGAGAGCGGCCGTACGAGGTGTTCGATGTGCTCACCGGGGGAGTGCGCCTCGCCCTCGCGGCGGGAGCAGCGCAGCATCAGGCCCATGGCCACTCCGGCGATGGTGGCGTGGACGCCGCTGTTGTACATCAGGGCCCAGATGACCAGGGCGAGCGGGACATAGACGTACCAGCCCCGTACCCCCTTGCGCAGCAGCAGCCAGAAGACGGCCAGGGCGGCCACGGCGCCGCCGAGCGCGGCGAAGTTCAGCTCACTGGTGAAGAAGACCGCGATGATCAGGATCGCGAAGAGGTCGTCGACGACGGCGAGGGTGAGCAGGAAGGCGCGGAGCGCGGACGGCAGCGAGGTGCCGATGACCGCGAGCACGGCCAGGGCGAAGGCGATATCGGTGGCGGTGGGGACCGCCCAGCCCGTGGTCGAGCCGCCGCCGACGGTATTGACCAGGACATAGACCAGCGCGGGCACGGCCATGCCGCAGATGGCGGCGATCACCGGCAGTGCGGCGGCCTTGCGGTCGCGCAGTTCTCCGGCGACCAGCTCCCGCTTGAGTTCGATTCCGGCGACGAAGAAGAAGATCGCCAGCAGCCCATCGGCGGCCCAGTGCTGTACGGAGAGATCGAGCCCCAGGGCCGCCGGGCCTATGTGGAAGTCGCGTATCGCGTCATAGCCGCTGGCCAGCGGGGTGTTCGCCCAGATCAGCGCGGCGATGGCGGCGACCAGCAGCAGCACGCCACCGACGGTCTCGGTGCGCAGCGCGTCCGCGATGTAGGTGCGCTCGGGCAGCGGCAGTCGGCCGAGGAACTTGCGGGTGCTGGGCGCGGGCATCAGGAGGGACCTCCGGTCGGTCGGGCAGGGCGAAGCACACGCCGACCAGACTTCCCGGCACACCTGAATCTTCTTGTCGCGATTTTGACGCGCTTCTTACCTTACCCAAGGTGCGCTCCGGGGTGAGAGAGCACCGGCCTCTATCCGATTTAACGGACTTATACCCATTCTGGGCAGGAAAAAGACACCCGGCGGCTGTTCCGCCCGCCGGGTGCCCTTGGCTCTCTCCCTGTCTCCCGTGCCCGCGTGCCACCGTTGTCAGGTCCCCGCCCATGGGCGGCGGGACGACGGCGGTACGGGCGGAGGGAGGCCCGCTCAGTCCTCCGAGGCCGCGCTCGGCAGCCGCGTCTGGATGAGATCCATCACGGACGAGTCGGTCAGCGTGGTGACATCGCCGAGCTGGCGGTTCTCCGCCACATCGCGCAGCAGTCGCCGCATGATCTTGCCGGAGCGGGTCTTCGGCAGCTCCGCCACCGGAAGGACCCGCTTCGGCTTGGCGATCGGGCCGAGCGTGGCGCCCACATGGTTGCGCAACTCCGCCACCAGCGCCTCGTCGTCCGAGTCGGCGGCGGCGGACTCGCGCAGGATCACAAACGCGACGATCGCCTGGCCAGTGGTCTCGTCGGCGGCGCCGACGACCGCCGCCTCGGCCACCTTCGGGTGCGAGACCAGCGCGGACTCCACCTCGGTGGTCGAGATGTTGTGGCCGGAGACCAGCATCACATCGTCCACCCGGCCGAGCAGCCAGATGTCGCCGTCCTCGTCCTTCTTGGCGCCGTCGCCCGCGAAGTACCGGCCTTCGAAGCGCGACCAGTAGGTGTCGATGAACCGCTGGTCATCGCCCCAGATGGTGCGCAGCATCGACGGCCACGGCTCGGTGAGGACGAGATAGCCGCCCGCGCCGTTGGGCACCTCCCTGGCCTCGTCGTCCACGACGGTGGCCGAGATGCCGGGCAGCGCGCGCTGCGCCGAACCGGGCTTGGTCTCGGTGACGCCCGGCAGCGGCGAGATCATCATCGCGCCGGTCTCGGTCTGCCACCAGGTGTCGACCACGGGGGTGGTGCCGGCGCCGATGTGCTCCCGGTACCAGATCCAGGCCTCGGGGTTGATCGGCTCACCGACCGACCCGAGCACCCGCAGCGAGGACAGGTCGAACTTCGCGGGGATGTCGTCGCCCCACTTCATGAACGTCCGGATCGCGGTCGGCGCGGTGTAGAGGATCGAGACGCCGTACTTCTGCACGATCTCCCAGAACCGCCCCTGGTGCGGGGTGTCGGGCGTCCCCTCGTACATCACCTGCGTCGCGCCGTTGGCCAGCGGTCCGTAGACGATGTACGAGTGGCCGGTGACCCAGCCGATGTCGGCGGTACACCAGTACACGTCCGACTCGGGCTTGAGGTCGAAGACGGCGTGGTGGGTGTAGGCGGTCTGGGTGAGATAGCCGCCGGAGGTGTGCAGGATGCCCTTGGGCTTACCCGTGGTGCCGGAGGTGTAGAGGATGAAGAGCGGGTGCTCCGCGTCGAACGCCTCGGGGGTGTGCTCGCTGGACTGACGGTCCACGATGTCGTGCCACCACAGGTCCCGGCCCTCGGTGAACGCGGTCTCCTGGCCGGTGCGCCGCACCACCAGCACGTTCTCCACCTGGGGACACTTGGTGACCGCCTCGTCGATGGCGGGCTTGAGGGCGCTCGGCTTGCCCCGGCGGTAACCGCCGTCGGCGGTGATGACCAGCTTGGCGTCGGCGTCCTGGATCCGGGACGCGACGGCGTCCGCGGAGAAGCCGCCGAAGACCACGGAGTGCGCGGCACCGATCCGGGCGCAGGCCAGCATGGAGATGGCGGCCTCGGGGATCATCGGCAGATAGATCGCGACCCGGTCGCCCTTCTGGACGCCCAGCTCGGTCAGGGCGTTGGCGGCCCGGGAGACCTCGTCCTTGAGCTGGGCGTACGTCAGGCTGCGGCCGTCGCCCGGCTCGCCCTCGAAGTGGATGGCGACCCGGTCGCCGTTCCCGGCCTCGACATGCCGGTCCACACAGTTGTAGGCGACATTGAGCTTTCCGTCGGCGAACCACTTCGCGAACGGGGGGTTGCTCCAGTCGAGGGTCTCGGTCGGCTCGGTCGCCCAGGTCAGCCGTCGCGCCTGCTTGGCCCAGAAACCAAGCCGGTCCGCCTTGGCCTCCTCGTAGGCCTCCGCCGTCACATTGGCGTGCTCGGCCAGAGCGGCCGGTGGCGCGAAGCGGCGGCCCTCCTGCAGAAGGTTGGCCAAGGTCTCACTGCTCACGACATCTCCCTTTCCCAGGGCGTCCTCTGTGCGTATGTGTTCCAGGCCATAGCTCACCAGTCG
This sequence comes from Streptomyces sp. NPDC057638, assembly GCF_042800315.1. Taxonomy (NCBI): domain Bacteria; kingdom Bacillati; phylum Actinomycetota; class Actinomycetes; order Kitasatosporales; family Streptomycetaceae; genus Streptomyces; species Streptomyces sp. NPDC057638. The sequence goes on along the minus strand of NZ_JBHVHF010000167.1, from coordinate 7,080 downwards.
AAGCGCCAGGTGACAAGAGCCTTCTGAGAATTGGTTTAGACCTATGGGGCGCATTTCCTGCTCGACACAGGTGGCCCCTCCTTCCCGGGCGGCGGGAAGAAGGGGCCATACCCTTTCACGGATGACGCGGGGATCCGGTTCAGACGCGCGCTCATGCGGGGGGCCGTGACTCCGGGACGGGGCGTCCGCGGGGCCGGGCCAGAGCGCTCGGACCCTCCTCGTCAGCCCGTACGGCTGGTGCCCCGCCCGCCGGTCGCGGCACCGGCCATGCTCCCTGGCCCGGGCCGACCCAGCGCACAGCCCTTAGCCTCCCGTCCTGACCAGCGAGGACGCGGCGGGCGGCACCCGATGGAAGACCACCTCGAACCCCGGCCCGCCCAGGTCGGCGGGCTGGGCGGACTCGGCGGTCGTCGAGAGGAGATACGCCTGCGCCTCACCGACATGGAAGTACATCCCATGCAGCGTCAGCCTGCCCTCGGCGAGTCTGCGGGCCACCGCCTCCTGTGCGCGCAGATGCTCCAACTGCTGGACCACATTGGTCAGACAGAGCTGCTCCGCCGGGTCCAGCACCTCGCGTCCGGAGAGCCTGACCTCCGGCCCCTGGCCGTCCCGCATCCGCTCCAGGCTCGGCTGTGCGTGCTTCAGCCAGCGCCGGAGCGGGGTCGCCGGGGCGGCGGGGGCCTCCCCCGGCCGTACGCCGACGGGACCGGTGGAGAGCAGTGACTGCATCGCCGCACAGCCCGAGTGACCGCAGATGGTGATCGACTCCACCTCCAGCACCTCCACGGCGTACTCGATCGCGGCGGCCACCGAGTCATCGCCGCCCCCGGCGCCGGGCAGCGGGACCAGATTGCCCATATTGCGGACCGTGAAGAGGTCACCCGGACCGCTGGCCGTGATCATGCTGGTGACCAGCCGGGAGTCGGTGCAGGTGAGGAAGAGCTGGGACGGCCGCTGGCCCTCGCGCGCCAGCCGCGCCAGTTCCTCGCGTACCAGCGGAGCGGTGTCCCGCTGGAACGAGCGGAGCGCGTCGGTCAGGGTGCGGGCGGCGGTGGCCTCCGAGCGGTCCTCGCAATGGTGGTTGCGCCAGGCGGTCCAGGGGCGGCAGCAGCCATGCGATCCGGGGGAGTCGACCGCCGGTTCGCTGATCCGCCCTCCGGCGCGGCCAGTGAACTCCACCGATCCGCCCTGCGACTGATGGGCCGTCTGCCAGTCGTGCAGCGCCTCATAGGCGGCATGGTCCATGAAGGAGCCGTCCAGCTCCACCACACAGGTGGCGCCCGGGGGGACCTGCCCGAGCGTCCGGCTGAGCCGGGGCACCGCCAGGAACGTCAGCTGTCCGCGCACCCGTACCCGGTGGATCCCGTCCCGCTCCTCGTCGGTGATCCGGGTCCGGGTCAGCCGGTGCAGGGCGACGGAGACGGCGACCGCGATCCCGATCGCCACGCCCTCCAGCACCCCGGTGCCGACGACGGCGGCCAGCGTCGCCGCGTACACCAGCATCTCGCGATTGCGCCGCACAGTGCGCAGATGGGTGATGTTGACCATCTGGACGCCCACCACCATCACCAGCGCGGCGAGCGCGGCCAGCGGGATCAGGTCGAGCACCGGCACCAGCAGCAGCGCGGCCAGCACGATCCACAGCCCGTGGAGCGTCGCGGAGTTCCGGCTGACCGCCCCGGCGGCCACATTGGCCGAACTGCGCACGGCCACACCGGTGATGGGCAGTCCGCCGAGCGACCCGGAGACCACGTTGGCGGCGCCCTGTCCGGCCAGCTCCCGGTCCAGCCGGGCCCGGGGGATCCGTACGGACGGTGCCGTGCGGGCGGCCACCAGTTTGTCCACGGCGACCGCCGACAGCAGGGACTCCACGCTGCCGACCAGGGTGATGGTCAGGACGGCGGCGATCAGTCCCAGGACCGGCCCCTCGGGCATCTGGGGCAGGGCGTGGCTGCTCCAGGACGGCAGATCGACCCGGGGCAGCTGGAGCCCGGCGACCACGGCGAAGGAGGTCGCCACCGCCACGGCGGCCAGCGCCGCCGGGATCTTCCGCAGCAGCCGCCCGGGCCGCCCCCGGAGCCGGGGCCAGAGCAGCAGCAGCGCGATGGTCAGCAGGCTCACCGAGAGCGCGTCCCCATGGAGGTCGGCGAGCTGCGCAGGGAGCGCCCGTACGTTGTCCACGGCCGAGCTCTGCGGGGTGCCGCCCAGCACGATGTGGAGCTGGGCGAGGGCGATGGTGACGCCGATGCCCGCGAGCATGCCGTGGACGATCGCCGGGCTGACGGCGAGGGCCGAACGGGCCACCCGCAGCGCGGAGAGCCCGAGTTGGGCGAATCCGGCGAGAACGGTGATGGCGCAGGTGACACGCCAGCCGTACTGCTGGATCAGATCGGCGGTGACGACGGTCAGTCCCGCCGCGGGCCCGCTGACCTGGAGCGGTGCCCCGCCGAGCCGTCCGACGACGATCCCGCCGACGGCCGCGGCCACCAGCCCGGCCTGGAGTGGTGCCCCGGTCGCCAGGGCGATGCCCAGGGAGAGCGGCAGCGCGATCAGGAAGACGGAGATGGAGGCGGAGAAGTCGGCCCCGGCGATGGGGAAGCGGCGGCGGCCGGTGCCCGGGGGCGGGCCATGGGGGGGTGGTGCGCCGGTCCTCCCCGGCTCAGGGGGCGGGGGGTCGGTGCGGGTGGGGACGCAGGCGGACATGTTCCCGTCTCCTCCGGGGCAGCGCGGTCGCGGAACGTGGGGGACGCGGCCGTGGGTCACGGCGTACAGCGGCGGGATTCTCAACTCTCAGTAAATTGATCGTAATGCAGAGTAAAGACGCTGGCAGGACTATCCCGGCAAATAGGCCAGTCTTTCACTCGTTCCGGTGATTAATCCGCTTAATGCGGCTCGTCGTTCCCCTCCCCTCTCACCCCCGGTGCGACGTTGGCGGCTCCATCGCATCAGTACGAAAAGCACAAAGTCATATGAAAGAGGTGGGCGGATGAAGGCCGCCACGAAAAGGGCCGTCGTGGGGGCGGCGCCCGCGTGCGAGCGGGGCGGCGCGGGTGGCGCGCCCCGGCACAAGGGCCTCGTCCTGGGCGCGGCGGTCACGGCGCTGACCATGGGCCTGGCGGGGTGCGCCGAAGACGACCGCGGTCGGGCCGACTCCGCTCGGAAGGTCGCCCATAAGGCCGCCCCTCAGCTCATCGGCGACGGATCCACCGCCTTCACCGGCGTCCAGCCCGGACTGCGCAAGCCCCACCGGCTGAAGCCGGGCCAGCGGCCCCCGCAGTTCGTCGTGTTCTCCTGGGACGGCGCGGGTGAGGACAGCCAGCGGCTCTTCTCCCACTTCCGCAAGGTCGGCCGGAAGTACGGCGCCACCATGACCTACTTCCTCAGCGGCGTCTATCTCCTCCCGGAGGAGAAGGCGACCTTGTACCTTCCGCCCCAGCATGCCGCCGGTCGCTCCGACATCGGCTTCAACGACGTCCAGGGGATCCGCGACACCGTGCGCGAGCTACGCGGCGCCTGGCAGGAGGGTAACGAGGTGGGCACCCACTTCAACGGCCACTTCTGCGGCCCTGACGGCGGGGTCGGCACCTGGTCGGTCGAGGAGTGGAAGAGCGAGATCAGCCAGGCCAAGTCCTTTGTGAAGAACTGGAAGACCAACTCCGGGCTCACGGCCGAGCAGCCGCTCCCCTTCGACTACGACAAGGAGCTGATCGGCGCCCGCACCCCCTGTCTCGAAGGGCGCGACAACTTCGTCCGCGCCGCCGCCGAACTGGGCCTGCGCTATGACACCAGCGGCATCGACGACCAGATCTGGCCGGAGAAGGAACGCGGGCTGTGGGATCTCTCGCTCCAACTGGTCCCGATCCCCGGCCGCTCCTTCGAGACGCTCTCCATGGACTACAACTTCATGGTGAACCAGTCCGGGACGGTCAAGGGCGACCCCGCCTCCCACGAGATGTGGGGCGACCAGATGCGCGACGGCCTCGTCCAGGCCTTCGACCGGGCCTACAAGGGCAACCGAGCCCCGCTGATCATCGGCAACCACTTCGAGTCCTGGAACGGCGGCACCTATATGCGCGCCATCGAGGAGACCATCGCCACCGTCTGCGTACAGAAGGAGGTGCAGTGCGTCTCCTTCCGGCAGCTCGCCGACTGGCTCGACGCCCAGGATCCCCGGGTTCTGGCCAAGCTGCGCACCCTGGAGGTCGGTGAGGCTCCCCGGCGGGGCTGGACGGACTTCCTCGCCGTCCAGCCCGTCACCCGGGCCGGCCAGCCCGCCCAGCCGACCGCCCCGGTCGCGGCCCGTGCCGCCGCTACCACCTCGCCACCGCCCGCCCTGCTCGGCGCTCCCGGCTCGGCCTGGAATCCGTACGGGATCGGGGAACCCTCCCTCCGTAGCCGGGCCGGGGCCGCGTCGGACGAACCGGCGCGGGCCCCGGCGTACCGCTGAGAACTCCTTTGGCCCTCATGGCCTTGAGCCGCCGAGGTTCCTTAGGAGGCGTGTCCATCGGTGGCGCCAGGGAGGCGCATAAGCCGACGGCGCGTACGGCGGTGGTCTCAGGCGGGCAGTGCGGCGCCGACGCCGGAGCAGTGGTCGCCGAGAACGAAACCGGGGTCGACCTGAGCCGCCAGGTCGACCCCCGTCTTCGCGTTGCCCCAGCTCTCGGCGTTCTTGAGGTGGAACTCCACCATCTGCCGGGTGTAGCGCTCCCAGTCGCGGCCGTCGTGGGCGTCGGCGGCGGTCCGGGCGAGGAGCTCCAGCGCCCGCTCGTTCTCCGGCTCCAGTGCGTCGAAGGGGCGGGCGCGGCCCTTCTCCATCGCGCGGACCCAGTCCGAGTGGCCGACGGTGACGAGCAGGTCCTCGCCGACCTGCTCGCGCAGGAAGTCGATGTCGTCCTGACCCTGCACCTTGTTGCCGACGACGCGCAGGGCGACACCGAAGTCCCGCGCGTACTCCTTGTACTGGCGGTAGACGGAGACGCCCTTACGGGTCGGCTCGGCGACCAGGAAGGTCATGTCGAACCGGGTGAACATCCCCGACGCGAACGAGTCCGAGCCCGCGGTCATGTCCACCACCACGTACTCGTCACGGCCGTCGACGAGATGGTTGAGACACAGCTCCACGGCGCCCACCTTCGAGTGGTAGCAGGCGACGCCCAGATCGGATTCGGTGAAGGGGCCGGTCGCCATCAGCCGGATCTCCCCCGGATCCAGCCGGACGGGCCGGGCGCAGGCGTCGTAGACGGGGTTGTCCTCGCGTACGCGCAGCAGCCGGGAGCCCTCCCCGGGGGGAGTGGTCTTGATCATGGATTCCACGGAAGTGATCCGGGGGTTGGCGCCCCGCAGGTACTCCTTGATCAGCGGCAGCTGCGCCCCCATCGCGGGCAGCGCGGCGGCCTCGGCCTCGTCCAGGCCGAGCGCGGCCCCGAGGTGCTGGTTGATATCGGCGTCCACCGCGATGACCGGGGCGGGACGGGCGGCCAGATGGCGAATGAAGAGCGAGGACAGCGTCGTCTTGCCGCTGCCGCCCTTCCCTACGAAAGCGATCTTCATGTTCACCTAGGGTAATGGTTTGATTGCTGGGTGCTGTCAAGTTGCGGGAGGCGGCGTGAAGAAGACCACTCCGGCGTGGGGCGTGCGCTGGGGGCGCGTAGCCTCGCTACCTATGAGTACGCACGGGCCGACGACCGATCCCCTCGCCGCCCTCGGAGCCCTGCCGGGCGTTCCCGAATCCGTGGAGTCCGTCCGGACGGCGGTCGACCGGCTCTACGGCCACCGCGTCATGCGACGGCGCTCCGCCGAGGTCGCGGCGGAGGCCGCACTGCGCGGCGCGCGCGGTTCGGCGGCGCTCTCCGGCGCCGACTGGGCGCTCGAAGAGGTCCGCAGGCGGACCGACTTCGGAGGTGACCCGCAGGCGCGCGTCATAGGTGCCGCGCTGCGGATGAACGCGGAGGCCGGACAACTGCTGTCGATCTGGCGCCAGTCCCCGCTGCGGGTACTCGCCAGGCTGCACCTGGTCGCGGCGGGCGGGGCTCAGGAGGGCGCCGCCGACGAGCGGCTCGGCCGCCCCCGGCGGGCGGGCGAACCGGTCGACGAACCGCTCATCGCCGCGCCGCTCCCCGCGGTGGACGAGATGAGCGGACGGCTGGACGGACTCGCCTCCCTGGTCGTCGCGGGCAGTTCCGCGCCCGCGCTGGTGCTGGCGGCCGTGGTCCACGGCGAACTGCTGGCGCTGCGCCCCTTCGGTACGTACAACGGGCTGGTCGCGCGGACCGCCGAGCGGATCGTCCTGATCGGCAGCGGGCTCGACCCGAAGGGGATCTGTCCGACCGAGGTGGGCCACGCGGAGCAGGGGCGGGCGGCGTACCTGGCCGCGTTCGAGGGCTATCTCGCCGGAACACCGGAAGGGATGGCGGCCTGGATCGCGCACTGCGGGCGCTCGGTCGGACTGGGGGTCCGGGAATCGACAGCGGTCTGTGAGGCGCTTCAGCGGGGCGCGGCGTAAGCGAGGGCGGTCCGGTGGGCAGTGGCAATGGCAGGCGTCAGTGCCCGGTGGTGGTGAGGGGCGGCTCCGCGGGACGGTCGGCCGCTCGCCGACGACGCGTGAGGGTGCCGCCGGGCCTGCCGGTGCTCAGAGGCGGAAACCCGACATGACCCCGGCGCGGCCCTGACAGGCGACGGGCTGAGGCGACAGGGGGCCTGAACAGGGTTGCGGCGGTACCGGATCGGTACCGCCGCTGGCATGTCCACCGAGTTACCATGCGTCCTCGAATGATGTGCCCATCAGGCCGGGAACTCTGCCCTCACCTGGTGCGGCTGGCCCGTATTCGACGGGTCGACGTCGCGTGGGTGCCCGGTTTTCATGCTCGGTCCGTGGGGCCTTGCTGCGTTTTCTCGGTGATCCTCTCGGATGTCCTTGGTCTCGCGGGCCGTTGAATCCTTTGTACTCCTGCGGGCGGTGAAGCGGAAGCCCTCGCCGGAGTTCTTTACTTTTAGGTTCAAATACGGACAAAGGGTTGGGTGGGGGTCCCGTACTTCTCCGTGCTTCTCCGCAGCTTCTCCGCGCGGCGCCGCTCGCGGGGC